>NZ_BANB01000777.1 GCF_000964365.1 Acidisphaera rubrifaciens HS-AP3
GGTTGGCGTCGCGGTGGCGGGCGCGCTGGTCGAGCAGGCCCGCGATCTGCGCGTCGATCTGCGCGTCCGACAAGCCGTCGCGCCGGCGCAGCGCCCGCCAATGGGCGACGTCGCCGTACTGGCCGATGCCGGGCGTGTGGTCCATCAGGCTCGCGAGGCGCAGGCGCGGATGGTCGGCGACGCGGTCGAGCAGGGCCGGCATGCCGGGCGCCGGCATCTCGCAGCGCAGATGCAGAAAGTGCTCGGCCCGCAGCAGGCCGGTCGGCGCCAGCGCGTCGAGATCGGCGATGCCGTCGAGGAAGGTCTGGTGGCGGTCGGGCTCGAAGCCGAGATCGCCGAGGCAGAGGGCGTCGAGCACCGTGGTGATGCCCGCCGCCGCGCAATGCGCGTCATGCGCCAGCAGGGCGGAGCGGGAGGGCCAGCGCGCGTTGCTGCGCGGCAGCACCTGCCGTTCCAGGTTGTCGGTGTGCAGGTCGATCAGGCCCGGCAGGAGGTAGTCGCTGTCGAGGTCAAGATGGGCGGCGGCGGGCGGGCGGGCGTCGTCGTCGATCGCGGCGATGCGGCCATCGGCCACCGCCAGCGTGCCGCGCCGCACCGTATCGGGCAGCACGAGGCGCGCGTTCGCCAGGATGAGGCTTGGCAGGACGGTGGCGGGGGCCATCGCCCGCGGATATCGGGCAAGAGGGGCGGCGGCGCAACGGGCGGCGGGGCGGCGGGAGGGCTGCACCGCCGGCGCTGGTCGGGCGGCGGTTTGCCGCTATCCTCCGGCTCCCTGTGCGTGGAGGGTTGCGGCATGGCGCGCGTGTTCATCGACGGCGAGGCGGGGACCACCGGGCTCGGCATCCGCGCGCGTCTCGCGGACATGGCTGGGGTCGAACTGCTGCGCGTGGCCGAGGCGCGGCGCAAGGACGCGGCCGCGCGGCGGGAGCTGTACGCGGCGGCGGACGTGGCGATCCTGTGCCTGCCGGACGAGGCGGCGCGCGAGGCGGTGGCGATGGCGGCGGCGCTGGGGCCGGACGCGCCGC
>NZ_BANB01000776.1 GCF_000964365.1 Acidisphaera rubrifaciens HS-AP3
CATGACCGCGCCAGCCTGCCGCGCCGCGATTAAGGGCGGGTGAACGCCCGCCCGCCGCGTTGCCAAGGCCGTGCCGGCCGGACAAGCTGGCGGCGGACGGAGGCGACGCGGGCATGCTCATCGCGCGGACGGTCAAGGTGGTGATGGTGGCGGCGCTCGCGGCCTTCGCGTGCCTCGTCGCGGTCGACAACGTCACCGACTACGGCGCGAACTATCAGTTCGTCCGCCACGTGCTCAGCATGGACACGACGTTCGGCGACCCGGCGATCACCTGGCGGGCGATCCACGATCCGCTTCTGTGGCAGGCCGGTTACGCGATGATCATCGCCGGCGAGGCGCTGACCGGCCTCGCCTTCGCCGTGGCGGCGATCGCGATGATCCGGCGCCTGCGCGCCGACGCCGCTTCGTTCCAGGCGGCGACACGGTTCGTCCATCTGGGCGCGGGGCTCGGCTTCCTCGTATGGTTCTTCGGCTTCATGGTGGTCGGCGGCGAGTGGTTCGCGATGTGGCAGTCGCCGCAATGGAACGGGCAGCAGCCGGCGTTCCGGTTCTATATGACCATGCTGGCGGTGCTGATCTATGTGGGGCAGCGCGAGCCCGATCCGCCGCGCTGAGCCGCCACCTGCTTCCCGCCCCGGCCGCCGGCTGCTAGAGCGGAGGCAACGGACGTAACGATAAACGGGGGAGAAGCGACCATGCGTGTCCGCGCGATGCGGGCCGGCCGACGGGCCGTGCTGGCGACGGCCTGTGCCCTGCCGCTGGTGGCGATCGGACGCGGGCGGGCGCGCGCCGCCGATTTCGCCCTCAAGCTCGGCAACGACATGCCGGCCACGCATCCGTTGAGCATCCGCCAGACCGAGGCGGCGGCCCGCATCAAGGCGGCGAGCGGCGGGCGCGTCGAGATCAACGTGTTTCCGAACAACCAGCTCGGCTCCGATACCGAGATGCTGTCGCAGGTACGCTCCGGCGCGCTGGAGATGTGCAGCATGTCCGGGCCGATCCTGGCGACGCTGGTGCCGGCGGCGTCGATTTCCGGCATCGGCTTTGCCTTCCACGACTACGACACCGTGTGGCGCGCGGTGGACGGCAAGCTCGGCGCCTATATACGCGGCGAGATCGACCGGCGCGGGCTGCACGCCTTCGACCGGATGTTCGACAACGGCTTCCGCCAGATCACCAGCTCCACGCGCCAGATACGCACGCCCGACGACCTGCACGGCTTCAAGATACGCGTGCCGGTCTCGCCGCTGTGGACCAGCCTGTTCCAGGCGCTCGGCGCCTCGCCCACCAGCATCAACTTCAGCGAGGTCTATTCGGCGCTGCAGACCAGAATCGTGGAGGGACAGGAGAACCCGCTGGCGCTGATCGAGATCGCGCGGCTGTACGAGGTACAGAAATCCTGCTCGCTGACGGACCACATGTGGGACGGGTTCTGGATGCTGTGCAACGGCCGCGTCTGGCGGTCGATGCCGGCGGATCTGCAGGCGATCGTGGCACGCGAGTTCGACCGCGCAGCCCTCGATCAGCGCGCCGATCTGGCGACGCTGAACAAGACGGTCGAGGCGAAGCTCAAGGGCCAGGGGCTGGTGTTCATCGAGCCCGACAAGGCCGCGTTCCGCGACGCGCTGAAAAAGGCCGGGTTCTACGAGGACTGGAAGAAGCGCTACGGCGACGCCGCCTGGGCGACGCTCGAATCGGTGGCGGGATCGCTGGCGTGAAGGTGGCGGGCGAGACCGCGGACGGCGTCGCCGCCGCGCCCGCCCGCGAAGCCCCACCCCTTCCCGGCCCACTCCTTCCCGGCCCGGCCCACCGCTTCGTCGCCCGCGCCGAGCGGGGGTTGCAGCTGATCGCCGAGGTGCCGGCGGCGCTGCTGGTGCTGGCGGAGATCGGCGTGCTGGGCGCCGGGGTGTTCAGCCGCTACGTGCTGCACAGCCCGCTGGTGTGGTCCGACGAGGTGGCGTCCGGCCTGTTCCTGTGGCTCGCGATGCTGGGCGCGGTGATCGCGTTGCAGCGGTCGGAGCATATGCGCCTGACCGCCGTCGCCGCGTCGATGACGCCCGCGTGGCGCGCCCGGACGGAGGCGCTGGCGGCCGGCGCGGTCGCCCTGTTCCTGTTGATGCTGCTGGGCCCGTCGATCGACTATGCGTCGGATCAATGGTGGATCCTGACGCCCGCGCTGGAGATGCACGACACCTATCGCGCCGCGGCGATGCCGGTGGGCGCGGTGCTGATGGTGGCGACCGCGCTCGCCCGCCTCGCGCGCCTGTCGTGGCGGGACGGGGCGATCGGGATCGGCGCGCTGCTGGCGCTCGGGGTCGCGCTGCATCTGGGCGCGGCGCG
>NZ_BANB01000775.1 GCF_000964365.1 Acidisphaera rubrifaciens HS-AP3
ACTGGCATGGCGGTGGTCCCCACGGCGGTCCCGGCGGCCCGCACGGTCCGGGAGGATGGCACGGTCCCGGTGGCCCCGGCGGCTGGCATGGTCACGGTGGTCCGGGCGGCCCGGGCGGGTGGCATGGCCCGGGCGGCTGGGGCGGTCCCGGCGGCTGGCATGGCGGCGACTGGCATGGCGGGCCGCCCGACGGGTATGGCTATGGCTATGGCGGCCCGATGTTCGGCGGCTATGGCGGCCCCGGCTATGGCGGTCCGGCCGGGTTCACCCCGCCCTTTGCGTATTTCGGCGACGACGACGACTGACGGCGGCCGCCCATAGGCAGGGTCCTCCCGCTGATCTAGCGTGCGGCGCATGACCCTGCCGTTCTGGAAGACCAAGACGCTGGCCGAGATGAGCGCGGCGGAATGGGAGTCGCTTTGCGACGGCTGCGGCCGGTGCTGCCTGCACAAGCTGCGCGACGCCGACGACGACAGCCTCGCGCATACCAACGTCGCCTGCCGCCTGCTCGATACGGAGACATGCCGCTGCCGCGACTATGCGCGGCGGCGGCGGCGGGTGCCGGACTGCATCCAGCTGACGCCCGCGAGCCTCGCCACGATCGACTGGCTGCCGCCGTCCTGCGCCTATCGCCGGCTGGCCGAGGGGCGCGACCTGTTGTGGTGGCATCCGCTGGTCTCCGGCGATCCGGAGACGGTGCACAGCTCCGGCGCGTCGGTGCGCGGCCGGGTGGTCAGCGAGCGCGAGGCGGGCGAGCTGGAGGCGCACGTGACCGACTGGCCTGGGCGGCTTCCCCGCCGGCGGCCGGCGCGGTCGTGAGCGGGCAACTGTTGAGCGGGCATCTGTACGGCGGCGTCAACGCCGCGGTGCTGACGCCGATGCGCGATGATCTGGGCGTCGATCTCGACATGCTGGCGGCGCGGTGCCGCGCGCTGCTCGACGAGGGCTGCGACGGGCTGGCGGTGCTGGGCACCACCGGGGAGGCCAACAGTCTCGGCATCGACGAGCGGCTGGCGCTGCTCGACGGGCTGGCCGAGCGCGGCGTCGATGCCGCGCGGCTGCTGCCCGGCACCGGCACGCCGTCGATCACCGACACGGTGACCCTGACGCGGCGGGCGGCGGCGCTCGGCTGCCGGGGCGTGCTGATGCTGCCGCCGTTCTTCTACAAGGGGCCGAGCGAGGACGGGCTGTTCGCCTGGTTCAGCGAGGTGATCAACCGCGTGGGCGTCGGCACCGCGATCTATCTGTATCATTTCCCGCAGCATTCCGGCGTGCCGTTCACGCCCGACCTCGTCGCCCGGCTGATCCGGGCGTTTCCCGGCACGGTGCGCGGCATCAAGGACAGCAGCGGCGATTACGATTTCACCGGGCGGA
>NZ_BANB01000774.1 GCF_000964365.1 Acidisphaera rubrifaciens HS-AP3
CCACCACCCGCAAGGCCGCCGCGAAGACCACCGCGAAGCGCGCCACCGCCAAGAAGGCGCCGGCCAAGACCGCGCGCAAGACGGCGGCCCGCGCGACCACCGCGAAGAAGGCCGGCACGCGCAAGGCGGCGACCACGCGCAAGGCCCCCGCCAAGGCGACCCGCAAGGCCACCGCGAAAAAGGCGACGACGCGCAAGGCCACCACGCGCAAGGCGACGACGCGGAAGGCGACCACGCGCAAGTCCGCCCCGCGCGCGGCCAGCACGCGCAAGGCGGCTGCCAAGGCGCCGCGCAAGGCCGTCGCCAAGGCGGCGGTGCGCAAGACCACCCGCCGCACCCGCAAGGCGGAGTCCGCCCCGCCGGTGACCGATCACACGGACATGGACATGGACATGGGCTCGCCGGACATCACCTGATCCGGTCGTCCGCGCGCTCTGACCGGCCCGCCGCACGGGGCCGGTCAGACGCAGGCGGACGCATCGCCCCTCGTGCGTTGATGCCGCCTACGCGAACGCCTTCAGGAAGAAGTCGTCGCCGCCGAAATTGCCCGACTTCAGCGCCAGGTGCATCGCCACCTGTCCGGTGCCCGCCGCCGCCTCGGTCGCGGTCCACGGGACGCCCGGATCGATCTCGTCGCCGATCCGCAGCTGCCTGATCCCCAATCGCGACACCACCGCCCCCGACGTCTCGCCGCCCGCCACCACCAGCCGCCGCACGCCGCGGCGCACGAGGTCGGCGGCGATCGCGGACAGCGCGTCCTCCACCAGCGTCGCCGCCGC
>NZ_BANB01000773.1 GCF_000964365.1 Acidisphaera rubrifaciens HS-AP3
GCTCGCGCGGCTGCTGCCGGCCGTCGTGGTGGCGCCCGCCGTTCCCTATGCCGTCGCCCACGCGGAGGCGCGCGGCCTGTTGTCCGTCGCGGCGGAGGCGGTGCTCGCCTATCCGTCCGCCGCCGCGACCGGGTTGCGGCGCGTCGCCGAGACGGCGCTGCCGATGCAGGACGCGCCCGAGGCGCGGCTGGTCGCCTTCCGCGCGCCCGATGCCGGGGTCGAGCATCTGGCGATCGTCGTCGGCACGCCCGATCCGGCGCGGCCGACGCTCGTGCGCGTGCATTCCGAGTGCTTCACCGGCGACCTTCTGGGCAGCCTGCGCTGCGACTGCGGCCCGCAGCTGCGCGGCGCGGTGCGTCGGATGGCCGAGGAAGGCTGCGGCGTGCTGCTGTACCTGGCACAGGAGGGGCGCGGCATCGGGCTGGTGAACAAGCTGCGCGCCTATGCGCTGCAGGATCGCGGGCTCGACACGCTGGACGCGAACTGCGCCCTCGGCTGGGGTGCCGACGAGCGCAACTTCGTCATCGCCGCGGTGATGCTGCGCGAACTCGGCATCGGCGCGGTGCGGCTGCTGACCAACAACCCGGACAAGGTGGCCGCGCTGGCGGCGTGCGGCGTGGAGGTGGTCGAGCGGGTCGAGCACGCCTTCGCCCCGAACGGCGTCAACGACGCCTATCTCGCCACCAAGGCGCGGCGCTTCGGGCATCTGCTCGACTGAAGGACGGACGATCATGAGCATTGCGGTGCTGACGGCCGAGGGCGTGCTGCGCCTCGGCGGCGGGGCGTGGCGCGCCGCCTATGGCCGCGGCGGGCTGCGCGCGGACAAGCAGGAAGGCGACGGGGCGACGCCGGTCGGTCTGCTGCCGCTGCGCCGCGTGCTGTATCGCGCCGATCGCGGGCGGCCGCCCGCCTGTCTCGTGCCGGTCGAGCCGATCGCGCCGACCGACGGGGGG
>NZ_BANB01000772.1 GCF_000964365.1 Acidisphaera rubrifaciens HS-AP3
AGGCGGCGGCCGGGCGGGCGGCGATCGGGCGGGGGGCGGTCAGCTGCCGTGCGGCGCCATCGGCGTGACGAGAACCTGCACCGCTTCCAGCACCGCGCCGTCGGGCGTGGCGCAGATCGCGCCGGCATCGCATGGTCCGACCTGCGCGCCCCCGGCGAAGGCGCCGCGGTAGCGCACGACATGGGTCATGACGGCCGGCCCGGCGAGTCGGACGGCGAAGCCGCGCAGCGGCCGCGCCTCGCCCCGCGTACCGCTGTACCGATCGCCCGGCACCCAGTCGGTCATGGAGCCGTCGTCGAGCACGACACGGCATTCGATATCCTCGGGGTCGATGCCGTCCACGACGATCAGGGACAGGCCTTCGATGGACGCGCCCGGCGTTCCCGCCCAGCCGTCGCCGGTCGTCTCCACGTCGCCGGTGCCGGAGACATGCAGGGCGGTGCGCAGGCTGACCGGCGGCGGCGCCATGCGGATATAGGCGGGCGGCGGCGGCGCCTCGTCACCGGTCTCCTCGGGCCCGGACGGCGCGACGGCTGCGGGGGCGAAGGCCGGCGAGGGGGCGGACGGCTCCGGCAGATCCTCGATCGCCGCCGCGTCGGGCTCGGCGCGGGGGCCGAACAGAATGTCGAGAACCGGCGCGCCGGGCGGCACGGCCTCGCGGACCGCCTCACCGCCGACGGCGGCCTTGGCCGGAGCCTCGGCGGGGGACGCTTCCGCCTCCGGGACGCCGCCGCCGAACAGCCGACCGAGCCAGGACCGCCGCGGCGGCGCCATGACCGTCCCGGCTCAGATCACGTAGCGGTAGTCGAAGCGCGTCGAGCAGACCGGCGTGGTGATGGTGAACACGGCATACCCGTTGCCGACATGGCCCTGCAGCACCGACTGGCCGACGACGCTGCGGACGGTCCCGTCCGGCATCACCGGCGCGGTGAAGATCAGGTTCGGCGTGTAGGCCAGTTCCAGGGTCATGTCGCCGATCTCCAGTGTGCCGACCCGGGGATGCGGGCAGCGCGCGGGCTGGTCGCCCTGTGCCGCCACCAGCGTCTGGAGACCCTTGTAGGTTCCGCTGACCCTGTCGATCTGGTCGTCCGGCAGTTCCGTCGCCTGCATCAGCTGGAGCTTCGCGATGCCGCGATTATAGGCTTCGAGCGGGCCGGCGCAGCCGCCGACCACGAGGCAGGCCAGGGCGGCGGGCCCGAAAAGCCGCATGGCAGCGTGTGGTCGCACCAGTCTCTCCGCAATGCACAACAGGTTACGTCAGTGAAGCCGAACCGCCGGCCGCATTCAACCGGCGCCTGCGGACACGCCGCCGCTTTGCCCGGCGCTGTGGCGCGCCGGCACGGCGGCGCGGCGCCGGGCTGACGCGGCCCGCCGATGCGCGCCCTCACCGACCTGGCCGATCAGGCCGTG
>NZ_BANB01000771.1 GCF_000964365.1 Acidisphaera rubrifaciens HS-AP3
CGCCGTGCTCGACGTCAACATGGGCATGGCGGAGGCGCTGGCGCGCGAGGTCGGCGGCCTTGCCATCCGCGCCGACGTGGGCGACGAGACGAGCCTGCGCGACGCCGCGGCCCGGCTCGCGGCGGAGTGGGGCGAGGCGTCGATCCTCGTCAACAGCGCGGGCGTGCTGCAGGTGCCGCTGCGCCCGTCGGAACTGGCGATGGACACCTATGATCGCGTCGTCCACATCGACCAGCGCGGCACCTATCTGGCCTGCGCCGTGTTCGGCCAGCCGATGGTCGCCCGCCGCCGCGGCGCGATCGTCAACATCGCCTCCGTCGCCGGCATGCGCTCGATGCCGCTGCACGCCTATGCCCCGGCCAAGGCGGCGGTGATCTCCATCACCCAATGCCTCGCCGCCGAATGGGGCCCGGCCGGCGTGCGCGTCAACGCCGTCTCGCCCGGCTTCACCCGGACCCCCGCGCTGCAGGCGGCGATCGACCGGGGCGAACGCGACCCCGCCAACCTGATCGCGACCGCCGCCATGGGCCGGCTCGTCTCGACCGACGAGGTGGCGCGCGCCGTCGCCTTCCTGTGCTCGGACGACGCCTCGGCGATCACCGGCGTCACCTTGCCGGTCGATTGCGGCTGGCTGGTCGCCCCCTCCTGGGCCACCTATGGCGGCCTGCGCGCGCCCGGCAACGCCTGAGGCCGGGGGATGCTGTCGGTCGAGGGTCTGACCAAGCGCTTCGGCGGCGTCGCCGCGATCGACGGCGTCACCCTCGCCTTCGAGACCGGCTCGCTCACCGCCGTGATCGGGCCGAACGGGGCGGGCAAGAGCACCTTCTTCAACCTGATCTCGGGCGCGCTGGTGCCCGATTCGGGGCATGTGCGCCTCGACGGGGCGGAGATCACCGGCCTGTCGCGGGCGGCGATCGTGCGCGCCGGCATCGGCCGCGCGTTCCAGGTGGCGAGCTTCTTTCCCACCCTCACGGTCGCCGAGAACCTGGTCGGCGCCGTCGCCGCCCATCGCGGGCAGGCGGCCGGGATGCTGCGCCGCTACCCGCCGCCGGGTGCGCGCGCCCGCGCGCTGGAAGTGGCCGACATGCTCGGCCTCGCCGAACACGCGGACACCATCTCCGCCAACCTGTCGCATGGCGACCAGAAGCTGCTCGACATCGCGCTCGCGCTGGCGCTGGAGCCGCGCGTGCTGCTGCTCGACGAGCCGACCGCCGGCATGGGGCCGGACGAGCGCTGGCGCATGATCGAGCGGGTGCAGCGCCTCTGGCGGCAGGTCGGCCTCACCCTCGTCTTCATCGAGCACGACATGGACATCGTCTTCCGCATCGCCCAGACGATCCGCGTCCTGTGTTACGGGCGTGTGCTGGCCGAGGGCACGCCCGACGACATCCGCGCCAACCCGGCGGTGATCGAGGCCTATCTCGGCACCCCGCACGCCGGGGCGGACGCGGCATGACGCCGCCCGCCCTTACGCCTGCAGCCCTTACGGTCGAGGGGCTCGACGTCTTCTACGGCGCGAGCCAGATCCTGTTCGGCGTCGGCTTCACCCTGCGCGAGGGGCAGACCATGGCGCTGCTCGGCCGCAACGGCGCCGGCAAGAGCACGACGATGAAGGCGATCGCCGGCCTCGCCCCGCCGCGCGCCGGCACCATCCGACTCGGCGGCCGCGACATCGCAGGCAGCCCGCCCTATCTCGCCGCCCGCCTCGGCCTCGCCTTCGTGCCGGAGGACCGGCAGGTCTTCCCCGACCACACGGTGCAGGACAACCTGGAAATCGCCGCCAAGCGCGGCCCGGCGGGCGAGGATCACTGGACCGTCCCGCGCATCTGGGAGGCGCTGCCGCTGCTGGAACGCCTGCGCGGCCGCGCCGCCGGGCGGCTGTCGGGCGGCGAGCAGCAGATGCTGGCGATCGCCCGCGCGCTGATGGGCAACCCGCGCATCCTGCTCCTCGACGAGCCGAGCGAGGGGCTGGCGCCGATCGTCGTCGCGCGCATCGGCGACCTGCTGCGCGGCCTGCGCGACGCCGGCGCCACCGTCCTGCTCGCCGAGCAGAACATGCATTTCTGCCTGGGGCTGGCCAGCCACGCCGTCATCATCGACAAGGGGCACGTGGTGCACGAGGCCGACATCGAAACCCTCCGCCACGACGAGGCGATCCGCAGCCGCTATCTGGCGATGTAGCCGCGGCGGCCGGTTGGATCACCGACGGGGTGAATGGCCGACGGGCTCGATGGCCGACGGGGCGGCTGCCGGACGGAGAGGGGAATGACCGACATCGAATCGCTGGCGCAGGGCGCGCCGCTCGACTGGGACGCCGTCGCGGCGCATCTCGCCGGGCACGGCATCCGC
>NZ_BANB01000770.1 GCF_000964365.1 Acidisphaera rubrifaciens HS-AP3
GCCGGATCGCGAGCGTGCCGGTCACGCTGTTCGGCTTGCTGCTCGTCACCTTCCTGATCGGCCACGCCCTGCCGACGGACCCGGTGCTCGCGATCGTGGGCGATCACGCGCCGCCCGAGGTGGTGGCGCGGACGCGCGCCGCGCTCGGGCTCGACCAGCCGCTGTGGATGCAGTTCGCGACTTGGCTACGTCACCTGGCGCACGGGGATTTCGGCCGCTCGGTGATGACGCAGCGACCGGTGCTGACGGACATCGCGCGGTTTTTCCCGCCGACGCTGGAACTGGCGACGGCGGCCCTGCTGCTGGCCCTCGCGGCGGGCGTGCCGCTCGGCGTCCTCGCCGCGGCGCGGGCCGGGCGCTGGGCCGACCGGATCGTGCGGGTGATCGCGCTGCTCGGCCAGTCGGTGCCGGTCTTCGTGCTGGCGCTGCTGTTCCTGCTGCTGTTCTACGCCCGGCTCGGCTGGGCGCCGGGCACCGGGCAGATCGGCGTCGCCTTCGACGGCACGGTGCCGCGGCGGACGGGGATGCTGGTGCTCGACGCCGCCCTGGCCGGCGACTGGGCGGCGTGGCGGGACGCGCTCGCGCATCTCGCGCTGCCGGCGCTGGTGCTGGGGATCTACACGCTCGGCATCATCGCGCGCATGACGCGCGGCTTCATGCTCGACGCGCTGGCGTCCGACTATGTCACGGCGGCGCGGGCGCGCGGGATACCACGACGGCGGGTGTTGTGGCGCCATGCATTCCCGAACGTGGCCGTGCCGCTGATCACCGTGGTCGCCCTCGCCTATGCCGGGCTGCTGGAGGGCGCGGTGCTGACCGAGACGGTGTTTTCCTGGCCGGGTCTCGGTCTGTATTTCAGCGTCTCGCTGCTGAGCGCGGACATGAACGCGGTGCTTGGCGCGACGCTGGTGGTGGGCGTCGCCTATGTCGGGCTGAACCTGCTGGCTGACCTCGCCTACCGGCTGTTCGACCCAAGGGTGCGCTGAGCCGATGTCGGGCCTCGTTGATGCCGCCCCGCCGCGCTCGCGCCTGCAGGCGCGGATGGACCGGATGCGCCGTGTCGCGGGACGGATCGCGCGGCGGCCGGCGGCGCTCGGCGGCCTGACGGTCCTGCTGCTGCTGGCCGCGGTCTGTGCGGCCGCACCGCTGCTGCCGCTGGCCGACCCAGCGGCGATCGACCTGCCGCATCGACTCGC
>NZ_BANB01000769.1 GCF_000964365.1 Acidisphaera rubrifaciens HS-AP3
GCGGGCGCACATAGGCCCGCCGCGCGCGCAGCGCCGCCGGATCGGCGAGGAGTGCGGCCGCCGGCCGATGGTCGGGATCGTCGGCCAGCATGCCGCGCAGCAGGTCGGCGATGGGGGGCGAGAGCCGCACGTCACCGGTCAGGGCCGCGAAGCTGCCGAGATCGAGCTTGCGACGTATGACCGCCGCGTCGTCGAGCCCGTCCAGCGGCAGCCGCCCCGCCACCAGCGCGATCAGCGTGACCCCCAGCGCATAGACGTCGTCACCCGGCGTCCCCTCCCCCCGGCCGCAGGGCAGGCACATCGCGCTGTAGGGCGGTTCGCAGACGGCGGGCTGCCGGCTGGCCGGCGGCTCCGTCCAGGCAGGGCCGAGCACGCATGGCTGTCCCGGCGCGGCGAAGAGATTGTCCGGGCGGATGCCGCGATGATGCACGCCGCCCGCATGCAGGCGCGCCAGCGTGGCGCCCACGGGAATGACGACGTGGCGCAGCAAGTCGGCTTCGGTCCATGCACGCGGGGCGGCGGCGAGGCTCGGGCCAGGCGGGGCATCCGTCACGACCGCCCAGGCGGCGCGGCCGTCCGGCAGGCCGAGCGGGCCGTGGGCGAGCGGCATCAGCACGCCCGGCAGCGCCAGACCCGATACTTCCGTCAGGACGCGCGCGCGCGGCGCCCGGCCGGGCGGCACAAGGATGGCCAGCAGCGGCACCCCCGGCATGGCCCTGGCGGTCGCGGGATAGGCCGTCGCCTCCCCCCACCCGTCGAGCGCACGGGCGAAGTCCACGGCATAGGCGTCGTTCAGTGTCGGCGATCCGCCGCGTTCAGCCGCCATATCCTCCCGCCCCGTCACCGGAGGGCCGGATGATCGGGCCGAAAGGTTGACGGAACGGCAACGCGGCGGCGCGGCGCCGCGTCGCCCGAGGGTTGGGCGGCGGCCGTCAGTTCTCGAACGGATCGCGTACCAGGATCGTGTCGTCGCGTTCCGGGCTGGTGGACAGCAGCGTAATGGGGGTCTCCACCAGCTCCTCGATGCGGCGGACGTATTTCACCGCCTCGGCCGGCAGGTCGGCCCAGCTGCGCGCGCCGCGTGTGGAGCCTGACCAGCCGGGCACTGTCTCGTACACCGGCTGCGCCGCCGCCTGCGCGCCCGGGGCCGCCGGCAGACGCCGCAGCACCTCGCCGCCGATGCGATAGCCGGTGCAGATCGACAGTTCCGGCAATCCGTCCAGCACGTCGAGCTTGGTCAGCGCGATGCCCTGCACGCCGCCGACCTTGACCGCCTGACGCACCAGCGCCGCGTCGAACCAGCCGCAGCGGCGCCGGCGCCCGGTGACGGTGCCGAACTCCCGCCCGCGATCGCCCAGCAGGGTGCCGGTCGCATCGTGCAACTCCGTCGGAAACGGCCCGGAGCCGACGCGGGTCGAATACGCCTTGGCGATGCCGAGGACGAAGCCCACCGCGCCCGGCCCAACGCCCGCGCCGCTGGCCGCCGTCGCGGCGACCGTGTTGCTGCTGGTGACGAACGGATAGGTGCCGTGGTCGACATCCAGCATCACCGCCTGCGCGCCCTCGAACAGGATGCGCCGGCCGGCGCGGCGCGCCTCGTCCAGCCGTTCCCACACGGGTTCGAGGAACGGCAGAAGCCGCGGCGCCAGGGCCAGAAGGTCGTCCAGCAGCGCCTGCTTGTCGAATGTATCGGCCCCGAGACCGGCCAGCAGCGTGTTGTGATGCAGCAGCAGCTCGTCGAGCTTGGCCGACAGCGTCTCCGGCTCCGCGAGGTCGCAGGCGCGGATGGCGCGGCGGGCGACCTTGTCCTCATAGGCCGGGCCGATGCCGCGCCCGGTGGTGCCGATGCGCCGGTCGCCGCGCGCCGCCTCCCGCGCGCGGTCGAGGGCTGCGTGCAGCGGCAGGATCAGCGGCGCGTTCTCCGCGATGCGCAGCGTGTCGGGCGTGACCGACAGCCCCTGCGCCGTCACCCGCGCGATTTCGTCGAGCAGGGCGACCGGGTCGACGACCACGCCGTTGCCGATGATGCCGAGCTTGCCGCGCACGAGGCCCGACGGCAGCAGCGACAGCTTATAGGTCTCGTTGCCGACCACCAGCGTGTGGCCGGCGTTATGCCCGCCCTGGAAGCGCACCACGATGTCGGCCCGGCTGGCGAGCCAGTCCAC
>NZ_BANB01000768.1 GCF_000964365.1 Acidisphaera rubrifaciens HS-AP3
GGCATCCGTCAGCCGGGCCGCGAGCCGCGCCCGCTGCGCCGTGTTGTGCGCCCGCGACCGCTCCCACCAGCCGGGCTCGGCCAGCGCCGCGATGGCGGCGGCCTGCGCCGCGACCGACACGTTGAACGGCGCCCGCACGCGGTTGAGCACGTCCACCACCGCCGGCGGCGCATAGCACCAGCCGACCCGCAGCCCGCCGAGGCCCCAGATCTTGCTGAAGGTGCGGGTCATCACCGTGTTGTCGCCGGCCTCGACCAGCGCCGCCCCGGCCTCGTAATCCGCCCGCTCGACATATTCGGCATAGGCCGCATCGAGCACGAGCAGCACGTCCGCCGGCAGGCCCCGGCGCAGACGCTCGACCTCGTCGCGCGGCAGCATCGAGCCGGTCGGGTTGTTGGGGTTGGCGAGGAACACGAGCCGCGTCGCCGGCCCGACCGCGCGAAGGAGGGCGTCCACGTCCGCCGTCAAGTCGCGCTCCGGCACCTTGATGACACGGCTGCCCGCGTACTGGCCGGCGATCGCATAGATGCTGAACCCGTGCGCCGTCATCAGCAGCTCGGTCCCGGCGCCGCCATAGGCGAGGCAGAGCTGATAGATGATGTCGTCCGACCCGGCGCCGCAGACGATGCGCCCGGCATCCAGGCCGAACCGCGCGCCGATCGCCGCGCGCAGCGCGGTCGCCGCGCCGTCGGGATAGCGGTGCGCCTCGGTGGCGGCGGCGACGATGGCGGCCTGCGCCCCCGGCGGGACGCCGAACGCCCCCTCGTTCGAACTGAGCTTGATGATGCGGTTGACGCCCTCGACGCGGCTTTCGCCGCCCACATAGGGCGCGATGTCCAGCACCTCCGGCCGGGGCCGCGGCCCGCTTATCGGCTTCCCGCCATCCGCCATCGCGCTACCCCTCGATCGGCACTGCGTAGGTGCCCAGGACCACCGGCCGCTGCAGGACCGGCGCCAGACCGGCCAGGCGCGGGTCGTCGTCGCCGACCGGGCCGGCCACGTCCACCAGCGCGTGACCGACGCCCGCCGCCGGATCACGGCGCAGGATGATGCCGTCCGGCGCCAGCCCGGCGCCGACC
>NZ_BANB01000767.1 GCF_000964365.1 Acidisphaera rubrifaciens HS-AP3
GCCTGCCCCACCATGCGCGGCCCCGGATCGAGCAGGTCGCCGTCGAGCGCCACGATCACCCGCGCGCGGTCGAGCCGGTACTGCGTGTCGAGCGCGCGGCCATAGGCGAGGCGCGCCCCCTCGGCCGCGCCGCCGCGATCGACGGCGGCATGGGTGTACCAGCCCATCGCCGGCATCGCCGCGCGCAGGGCGGCGATCTGCGCCAGCATCGACGGCGACGACAGCGGGCCGGTCAGCAGCGCGAAGCCGCGCCCGTTCGCATCGCGCAGCGTGTCGATCGGGTCGGTCAGCGCGCGGGCGAGGCTGTCCCAGTCGCTGATGCGCCCGCCATGCCGCACCGTCTGCGACCGTTCGGGATCATAAAGCGCGAGGATCGAGGCCTGACCGAAGGCATCGGTGCCGCCGCGGCTCCACGGATGCTGCGCGTTGCCCTCGATCTTCAGCGGCCGGCCGTCGCGGGTGGTGACGGTGATGCCGTTGGCGAGCCCGTCCAGCACCGCAATGCTCGCATAGGTCAGCGACGCGCCGGGGGGCACGCCGGCCGGGGCACGGACATAGGGCACCTCCACGTCGCGGCGGTCCGTGTCCTGGCCGTCGCCGTCGTCGCAGCCGGTCAGCCCCGCGAGCACGAGCGACGCCGCCATCAGGCGCAGGAAACGGCGCCGATCCGGCCCCTCGGCGAGGCGCGCGGCGGCCGGAAAGTGGCGGATGACGAGGCGCCGCGCCGCCGGGCTGTCGGCGAATGCCTCGCCGCCGCCGGCCGTCGCCGCCGGATCGCGCCACTGCGTCACCGGTGGCATGTCGAACACTGCGTCAGGCGCGCGGGGC
>NZ_BANB01000766.1 GCF_000964365.1 Acidisphaera rubrifaciens HS-AP3
GGGCGCGGCGGCGGGCGCGGCGGCGTGCTCGTCACCCTTCACGGGCGGCCCTTGTCAAACGGAGGGTCCCTCCACATATCCCGCCCCAAGCCGGCGCGACGTCACGCCGGTCCCTTCCGGCGCGCCGCCGCACCATGCATCCCCGGCGCGTTCCAACACAGTTCTCATCGGAGTGCCGCATGGGCCTGTCAATCACGCTCACCATCAACGGCGTGCCGAGGTCGCTCATGCTCGACGATCCGCGGGTCACGCTGCTCGACCTGCTGCGCGAGCGGCTCGACCTCACCGGCACGAAAAAGGGCTGCGACCGCGGCCAGTGCGGCGCCTGCACCGTGCTGGCGGACGGGCGGCGCATCAACGCCTGTCTCGCGCTCGCGGTCAGCCTCGACGGCGCCGACATCCTCACGATCGAGGGTGCGGCCGACGGCGACACGCTGCATCCGGTGCAGGTCGCCTTCATCGCCCATGACGGGCTGCAATGCGGCTTCTGCACGCCGGGCCAGATCATGAGCGCGATCGACCTGATCCGCGAGGGGCAGGCGGGCGACGATCCGGAGCGGGTGCGCGAGGCGATGAGCGGCAATCTGTGCCGCTGCGGCGCCTATGCCGGCATCACGGCGGCGGTGCTCGACGCGCAGCGGCGCATGCGGGCGGACGACGACGCCGCGCAGCAGGAGAAGCAGGCGGCATGAACACGTTCGACTACATACGCCCGGCCACGATCGCCGAGGCGGTGGCGGCGGGCGCGCAGCCCGGCGCCGCGTATCTCGCGGCCGGAACCAACCTCGTCGATCTGATGAAGGTCGGCGCGATGCGGCCGGCGCGGCTGGTGGACGTGACGCATCTGCCGGGGCTCGACCGGATCGAGGACCTGCCCGATGGCGGCGTGCGCATCGGCGCGCTGGTGCGCAACGCCGATCTCGCGCACGACGCGGCCTTCGCGCGGCGCTTTCCGGCGGTCGCCGAGGCGCTGCTGTCGGGCGCGTCGGCGCAGCTGCGCAATGCCGCGACCGTGGGCGGCAACATCGTGCAGCGCACGCGCTGCGCCTATTTCGCGGACGCGGCGAGCGCGTGCAACCGCCGCGCACCGGGCAGCGGCTGCGACGCGCGCGGCGGCGAGACGCGCCAGCACGCCGTGCTCGGCTGGAGCGCGCACTGCATCGCCACGCACCCGTCGGATTTCTGCGTGCCGCTCGCCGCCCTCGACGCGGTGATCGAGATCGAGGGACGGGCCGGACGGCGCGAGGTGCCGCTCGCCGCCTTCCACCGGCTGCCGGACGAGGCGCCGCAGCGCGAGACGGCGCTGGAGGCGGGCGACCTCGTCGTCGCCGTGCGCCTGCCGGCGGAGGCGGCGGCGTTCGCGCCGCATGCGCGCTACCTGAAGCTGCGCGAACGCACGTCGTATGCCTTCGCCGTGGTGTCGGCCGCGGCGGCGCTGCGCATGCGCGGCGACGTGATCACGCACGCACGCATCGCGCTCGGCGGCGTCGCGGCAAAGCCGTGGCGGGCCTACGCGGCGGAGGCGTCGCTTGCCGGCGCCAGCGCCGACGCGGATGCCTTTGCCCGGGCGGCGGAGGCCGCGTTCGCGGACGCGCGCCCCTCCGGCGACAACGCCTTCAAGATCGACCTCGCGAAGCGGCTCGTCGCGCGCGCGCTCGCGGCAGCGG
>NZ_BANB01000765.1 GCF_000964365.1 Acidisphaera rubrifaciens HS-AP3
GAGATCATGCCGGGCGGCCGCCACCGCGTCCTCCAGACGGCCGCGGAAATGCACGGCCGGCGGCCGCACGCCGTGCGCGTGCAGGAGATGGCGGATCGCCGGCCGCGCGCCGCTCACATACACGACGGCGCCGCGCCGCGCGGCGGTGCGGACGAATCCCGCGATCGTGGCCGCGGCGGTGGAGTCCAGCAGCGGCACGCCGGAGACGTCGATCACGTGCGCCCGCGGCTGTTCGCCGATGCGGTCGAGCGCCGCCCCGACCGCCGCCGCCGCGCCGAAGAAGAACGCGCCGGAGATGCGCGCGACCGCGATGTCGCGATCCGTCGCGAGCGTCGCGTCGTAAGGCGCGCGCGCCCGGCCGGCGGCAACGTCGGCAATATCCGCCTCGGCCACGACGGCGGATGGCCGCTCGATCGCGACCGACTGCGCAAGGCGATGCAGGAACAGCAGCGCGCCGAGCGCGAAGCCGACGACGATGCCAGTGGTCAGGTCGCGGAAGACCACCAGCAGGAACGTCGCCAGCAGCACCACGCCATCCCCCCGCGAGGCGCGGGCGAGGGCGGCGATCGCGTGCCGCTCGACCATGTTCCAGCACACGACCGCCAGCACCGCCGCCAGCGCGGCGAGCGGGACATAGGCGGCGAGCGGCGCGGCGAGCAGCATGAACAGCAGCACGAACAGCGCGTGCAGCATGCCGGCGACCGGCCCGCGCGCCCCGGCGCGCACGTTCGTCGCCGTGCGCGCGATCGTACCGGTCACGCAGATGCCGCCGAACAGGGAGGACGCGATGTTGGCCACGCCCTGCGCCACCAGTTCCGCGTTGGAGCGATGCCGCCGCCCGGTCATGCTGTCCGCCACCACCGCCGACAGCAGGCTCTCGATGCTGCCGAGGAGGGCGAAGGCGAAGGCCGAAGGCAGCACCGCGACCACGGCGGAGGCCGACACCACCGGCAGGTGCGGCAGCGACAGACTGTCGGGGATGCCGCCGAACCGGCTGCCGATGGTCGCGGCCGGCAGCGCGAACGCCCATACCAGCACCGAGGCGAGCGCCACCGCCATCACATAGGCGGGCCAATGCGGCCGCAGCCGCCGCACCAGCACGATCGTCGCCACGGTCAGCAGCGACACGCCGACCGCGGTCGCGCTGAGCGTCGGCAGCGCCGCACCCAGCGCCCGCAGACGCGGGATGAACGGCCCCGGCTCCGGCGCCGTCAGCGTAAGCCCCAGCAATTCGCGTATCTGGCTGGCGAAGATCACCACCGCGATGCCGGCGGTGAACCCGACCGTCACCGGATAGGGGATGTATTTGATGAAGGTGCCCAGCCGCAGCAGGCCGATCGCCAGCAGGATCAGCCCGGACAGCAGCACCGCCAGCAGCAGCCCGTCGATGCCGTGCGCGGCGACCGTCCCGGCCACCAGCACGATGAAGGCGCCGGCCGGCCCGCCGATCTGAAACCGGCTGCCGCCGAGCAGCGAGACGAAGAATCCGCCGACGATCGCCGTATAGAGACCGCGATCGGGCGTGACGCCGGAGGCGATGGCGATCGCCATGGACAACGGCACGGCGACGATCGCGACCGTCAGCCCGGCGCCGATATCCGCCCGCAGGTCCGCGAGCCGG
>NZ_BANB01000764.1 GCF_000964365.1 Acidisphaera rubrifaciens HS-AP3
GCCGCCGCGCCGACGGCCGGCAGCGAGAAGCCCGCGATGCCGGCGAAGCCGTCGGCCTCCGCCGCCGGCGCCAGCCGCTTCACCACCGAGGCCGAGGCCCGCGCGCATTGCCCGGGCGACAAGGTCGTGTGGGCGAACCACAACTCGAAGGCATTCCACCTGAGCGGCGACCGCTACTACGGCAAGGGCAAGCACGGCAGCTACATGTGCATGGCCGAGGCGACGGCCGCCGGCTACCACAAGTCGGGCACGCACCACCCCCACACGCATAGCGGCGCGTCGTCCTCGACCGCCAAGCATTCGTGAGCCTGTTCGGCGATATCGTCGGTTCGCTGCTGGGCGGCTCCGCCCAGCAGCAGGGCCAGGTTCCCGGTCAGCCGCCGGCTCAGGCCACCAACGTCCCCGGCGCCCTGGTCGGCCTGCTCAGCCAGCCGGGCGCGCTGTCCGGCCTGGTGGAGCACCTCAATCAGGCAGGCCTCGGCGACGTCGTGCAGTCCTGGGTCTCGAACAGCAGCGGTAACCAGCCGGTCGATCCGTCGGACCTGCACGCGGCACTCGGGCCGGAGCTGGTCCAGCAGCTGGCCGCGCATACCGGCCTGCCGGTCGGCGACCTGCTGCAGCAGCTCGCCACCCATCTGCCGCAGGTGGTGGACGGCATGACCCCCGACGGTCAGGTGCCGTCGCACGAGAGCCTGACCGATATCGGCCTCGGTCTGCTGCGCAGCCGCTTCGCCCCGGCCGCCCAGCCGGCGCCCGGCGACGACGCGACCTGATCGTCGCCCGCCGGGCTGACCCCGGCGGCAGGCTGCGCGCGGCACCGCCATGGCCATGGCGGCGGGCGGCGTTTACGGTTCCGACACGCAAGCCGAGGAGCATGCGACCGCGATGGCCGCCCTGATCCCGGTCCTGATCGTTGCCGTCCTCGTCATCCTGCTCCGCAGCGTGCGCGTGGCGAAGGAATGGGACCGCGCCGTGGTCCTGCGCCTCGGCCGCTTCGCGGGCGTGCGCGGGCCGGGCCTGTTTCTGCTGATCCCGCTGGTCGAACGCGTCGCCGCGTTGGTCGACCTGCGCATACAGACCATCTCCATCACCGCCGAACAGGCGCTCACCCGCGACACCGTCTCGGTCGGGGTGGACGCGATCGTGTTCTGGCGCGTGCACGACGCGCGCGCCGCCGCCGTGAACATCATCAACTACCGCGAGGCGATCGAGCGCGTGTGCCAGACCACGCTGCGCGAGATGATCGGCGCGACGGAGCTGTCGCGCCTGCTCGCCGACCGGCACGAGGCCGATACGCAGCTGCAGGCGTCGATCGCGCAGAAGACGGCGGTGTGGGGCATCACCGTGCAGGCGGTGGAAATCCGCGACGTGGTCATCCCCGCCGCCCTGCAGGACGCCATGAGCCGGCAGGCGCAGGCCGAGCGGGAGAAGGACGCCCGCGTCACCCTGGCCTCGGCCGAAACCGCGATCGCCCGGCAGGTGGCGGCGGCGGCGGAGATCTATGCGTCGAACCCGGTGGCCCTGCAGCTGCGGCAGATGAACCTGCTCTATGAGATGAACAAGGAGCGCGGGACCACCGTGCTGGTGCCGACCGAAATGGCAAGCGCCCTGTCCAGCCTGCTGCACCCGGCGCCGGCCCCCGCGCCGACACCCGCGCCCGCAACCGCGCCGGCCGGCCCCGCGTAGGCCGCCGCGTCGCGCTGACGTGCGGCCAGCCGCATGCGCACCTTTGCCACGGCCGGCCCGGTCACCATCAGCGGCGCGCAGGCTGCCGCCTCCCGCCGCGCGCTGACCAACGCGGCCTCAGGGGCCGCTTCCCCGCCCAGGTCGAAACCGGCGGCGGCGTCCCCGAAATCCCTGCCGGCAATCTCCAGATAGGTTTCGACCGGCAGCCCCTCGGCGCGCACCACGTCATGCCGGTCCAGCGCGACATGCAGGTAGGTGACGACGTCCACCGCGACCGACGCCACCGCGTCACCGGTCAGCAGATACTTGACCGGAATCAGCACACCCTCGGCGTACACCGCATGGTCGGGAGACAGATACAGGTCGCGCGACGGCACGCCCGGGGCAAAGGCGCCGGCGCGCACGCGGACTGGCCGCAGTCGCGCGGGCAACGGCGCGGACGCGGACGCGATCGTCCGCCGACCGATCCAGACGATGGGCGCCGCCCGCCCGTCCACCGCCAGCAGATGGTCGCCGACCCGCAACGACTCC
>NZ_BANB01000763.1 GCF_000964365.1 Acidisphaera rubrifaciens HS-AP3
CGACGCTCGCGCCGGCCCCCAAGCCGGCGGCGGCGCGCCCGGCCGGGCTGCCGCCGTTCGACATCCAGGTCGAACCGCCGGATCTGCGCCGCTGGCGGGGCGGCAATACCGGGATCGAGGGCTACATCACGCTGCGCAGCGGCCGCCCCGGCCCGCATGTCGCGATCACGGCGCTCACGCACGGCAACGAGCTGGGCGGCGCCATCGTGCTCGACCGGCTGCTGCGGGCGGGGTTCACGCCGGCGCGCGGGCGGCTGACGCTCGGGTTCAACAACCTCGCGGCCTTCGACCGGTTCGACCCGCGCCAGCCCACCGCCTCGCGCTTCGTGGAGGAGGATTTCAACCGCATCTGGGACCCGGTGGTGCTGGACGGCCCGCGCCAGTCGGCCGAGCTGTCGCGGGCACGCGCGATCCGGCCGCTGATCGAGACGGTGGACGTGCTGCTCGACCTGCATTCGATGCTGTGGCCGTCGGTGCCGCTGATGCTGAGCGGCGAGGCGGCGCGGGGACGCGACCTCGCGTTCGGGATCGGCCTGCCGGAGCTGGTGGTCGCCGACGCCGGGCATGCCAGCGGGCGGCGGCTGATCGATCATCCCCGCTTCACGGATGCGGCCTCGCACGCCGCGGCGGTGCTGGTGGAGGCGGGGCAGCATTGGCAGCTGGTCACGGTCGATCTGATGCTGGCGACGGTCGCCGGGCTGCTGCGCCACATGGACATGGCGGGGGACGCCACCTGCCTGCCGCCGCTGCCGCCGCGCCGGCAACGTTTTGCGGAGGTGACGACGGTGGTGACCGCCTGCACCGGCAGCTTCGCCTTCGTCGAGCCCTATCGCGGCGGCGACGTGGTGCCGGCGGCCGGCACGGTGATCGCCCATGACGGCGAGCGGGCGATCGTGACGCCGCACGATGCCTGTCTGCTGGTCATGCCCAGTCTGCGGCCGAGCCGGGGACACACGGCGGTCCGGCTGGCGCGGTTCGCGCCGGCGGCGCCGGACCGCCTGGCCCCCTAGCCGCCCGCCGCGTCGGCGGCGGGCCCGGCCTCAGCAGCGGTAGGGG
>NZ_BANB01000762.1 GCF_000964365.1 Acidisphaera rubrifaciens HS-AP3
ATCCGCCGCTTCGTGCAGGACCGGACGGAGATGCTGACCGCGATCGGCCACGACCTGCGCACGCCGATCACCCGTCTGAAGCTGCGCACCGAGTTCGTCGACGACGACGAGCTGCGCCGCAAGATGCTGAACGACCTGGAGGAGCTGGAGGCGATGGTCTCCGCGACCCTCGCCTTCGGCCGCGACGCCAAGAACAGCGAGCCCGTCTCGCCGATCGACGTGGCGGAGCTGCTGCGCACCATCCTGGACGAGGCGGGCGACGCCGCGCCGTCGGCCGCGCACCGGCTCGCCTATGCCGGCCCCGCCCACCTGACGGTGCGGGCGCGGCCGCTGTCGCTGAAACGCTGCCTCGCCAACCTGGTGTCCAACGCGGTGAAATACGGCGGCGCCGCGCGGGTGACGCTGACCCCGCCCGCCCCGGTCGGCGTCGCGTCCGGCATGGTGCGCATCGACATCGAGGATGACGGCCCCGGCATCCCGAACGAGGAGCTGGAGCGGGTGTTCGAGCCCTTCCACCGTGTCGAGACCAGCCGCAACCGGGAGACCGGCGGCGTCGGCCTCGGCCTGCCGATCGCGCGCAACATCCTGCGCGCCCATGGCGGGGACGTCACCCTAACCAACCGCCAGCCGGCCGGCGCCCGGGCGACGGTGACGCTGCCCGCCTGAGGCGCGGCGGCCTCAGCGCGCGCCGCAGCGCACCAGCGGATAGGGGAAGTCGCGGCAGCCCGGGAACGTGATCTCGTTCTCGCCGTGACGGACGACATGCAGCACGTCGGCGCTCTCGCAGCCGAATCCGGGCCGCGGCTGCGGCGCGCTGAGGCCGAGGAGACTGTTGCTCCCGGCGGCGGCGGGTGCGGTGCCCACGAAGCTGAACTCCGTCCCGCTGCCGGTGGCACGTGCCGTCGCCACCAGCCGCTGGGTGAAGAGCTGGCTGGTGATGGTCGCGCGCATCACGACGTCGCGCGTGAAGATCACCGTCGGCTGGCTGAAACAGGCCTCCGGCCGCACCGATCCCGGCACGGGGAAGATGCCGCCGGTCCATGACCCGAACAGCCAGGCATGCGGCGGCTGCGCCCCCTGGGCCGCGGCCGGGCGGGGGGCGGCGGGGATGGCGGCGGCCAGCAGCAGGGCGGCCAGCACGGTGGCGAGGCGGACGGGACGGCGCATGACGGCTCCTCGGTGACGCGGACGAGCATAGTCCGGGGTGCAACGCGGGGGGAGGGCCGCGTTTGCCGCGACGGCGGCAGCCGTGGCATGCGGCATCATGCTGACCCGCCTGTACAACCGCACCCTCGCCCTCGCCGCCGCGCCGCACGCCCCGGTGTGGCTCGCGCTCATCGCCTTCGCCGAAAGCAGCTTCTTTCCGGTGCCGCCGGACGCGCTGCTGATCCCCATGGTGATCGCGCGCCCGCGCCGCGCCTGGGCGCTGGCGGCGCTGTGCACCGCGGCGAGCGTGGCGGGCGGGGCGCTCGGCTACCTCATCGGCGCGGAACTGTTCGACCGGCTGGCGCGCCCGGTGCTCGATTTCTATGGCTACGGCGCCCGCGTCGCGGGGTTCGAGGCGCTGTATGCCCGCTGGGGCCTGTGGGTGATCCTGATCAAGGGGCTGACGCCGATCCCCTACAAGATCGTCACCATCGCCTCCGGCGCCGCGCATTTCGATTTCGCGGTGTTCATGGCGGCGAGCGCGGTGACGCGCGGCGCCCGCTTCTTCCTGCTCGCCGGCCTGCTGCGCCGCTATGGCGCCCCGGTCCGCGACTTCGTCGAACGCCGCCTCGGCCTCGTTGCCGGCGCGCTGGCGGCGGGGATCGTGGGCGGGTTCCTGCTGCTGCGGTTCCTGTGACGGTCAGTGCTCGATCGGCGGCGTCATGATGGTCGTGCTCTGCTCCAACGTGGGGCGAACCAGGGCCGGGTCACCCGGCAGCAGGCAGCGAAACGTCACCGTGTAGCGCGTCGGGCCATACAGCGCCTCCTGCACCACCGGGCCGCCCTGCGAGGCGGCGACGGGCAGGAACTTGCGTCCCTGGCCGTCGCAATACTGGCTGGCTTACGTGAGCGCGACCTTCTCCGCCTTGCTCACGCCGCCTAGGATCGGGGCGTATCGTTCGCTGACGGTATAGGTATCGGGACCGAGCGGTAGCACGCCGGTGCTCGATGAACAGCCGGCCAGCGTCATCGTCGTCGCCATCGCCGCGATCAGCCTGCGCATTGATCGTTTCCCCCTGTCGTTGCCAGGATAATAACGCTAGGCGCGCGAGCCAACACGACGGTGACGCAGGCAGGGGCCGCCCGCGCCTGCGCGGCGATCAAACCGGCTCGATCACCCGCGCCCGCGTGCGCAGGCCCTGGGCGAGGAAGGCGGAGAGGACGAACATCGCGGTCGCCGTGAAGAACGCCGCGCCCGGCAGGACGTGGGCGAGGCGGGCGAACAGGAAGGCGCCGAGCAGCGGGGCGACGATCGCCGTCAGCCCCTGCACGGACGCCAGCGCGCCCTGCATCTCGCCCTGACGCTCCGGCCCGGCATGGGCCGCGATCAGCGACTGCACCGACGGGCTGGCGATGGCGCCGCAGGATTGCAGGGCGATGCCGGCGAAGATCAGCGCCGGGCGGTCGGCGATGCCGTACAGCGCATAGCCGCAGGCGCTGGCCAGGTTGCCGAGGATGAGCGACCGGCGCTCGCCCAGATACGGCACGAGGCGGCGCACCAGCACCAGCTGCACCGCCACCTGCAACAGCCCGACCAGCCCGAGCGCGGTGCCGTTCTGCGCGACGCCCCAGCCGAGGCGTTCGGAGGTGTAGAGCACGAACACCGCCTGCTGCACGCCGACGCCGAACCACATGGCCGACCACGCGATGCCGAGGCGGCGCAGATCCGCGTCGCGCACCAGCAGCGCGAGCGAGCCGAACACGTTGGCCCGCCGCCAGTTCAGCGCCCGCCGCCGCTCGCGCGGCAGGCTCTCCGGCAGTACGAAGAAGCCGTAGAGCAGATTGAGGAACGCCAGCGCCGCCGCCGCGATGAACGGCAGACGCAGCGAGATGGCGCCGAGCTGACCGCCGACCGCGGGGCCGAGGATGAACGCCGCCCCCCAGATCGCGCCCGTCAGGCCGAACCGCTTGGCCCGCTCCTCGGGCGAGCTGATGTCGGCGATATAGGCGTTGGCGGCCGAGGCATTGGCCGCCGTCGCGCCGGCCGCGAGGCGGGCGATGAAGATCCAGAACAGCGTCGGCGCCCAGGCCAGCAGCACGTAGCCGAGGCCGATGCCCGCGACCGAGATCAGGATCGTCGGCCGCCGCCCGTAGCGGTCGGAGATGCCGCCGATGATCGGCCCGCAGAACAGCTGCGCCGCCGCGAAGGTCGCGACCAGCCAGCCCTGCCAGTACGACGCGCCGGCAGGGCCGAGGCCGGAGATCTGCTCCACCAGCGCGGGCGTGATCGGCACGATCAGCCCGATGCCCAGCGCGTCGATGCCGAGCGTGATGAGCAGGAACGGCAGGCTCGGGCTGCGCGCCGCCTTCATGCGCCGCGCGCCTCGGCCGCCTCGGCGACCGCCGCGCATTTGCGCATCACGGACGGCAGCGCCGACTCGGCCAGGCGGTCGCGGCGGCGGGCGGAGAGGCCGGACGGCAAGGTCCGGGTCAGGCTCTCGACGCGCGCGGCGTGGACGGCGATCGACAGCTCGAAATGCGTGAAGACGTGCCGCACCTCGCCCACCGGACGCCACGCCGCGGCGGCCGGGGCGTGCGCCGCCGCCTCCGCCCAGTCCCAGGCGGCGTCGCGCCACGGCGTGCCGGGCAGTTCCTCCATCCCGCCGAGCAGCCCGTCGGGCGGGCGGCGGCGCAGCGCCACGTGCACGCCGTCGGTCAGCCAGAAATGCACCCCGTGCCGGCGCGGACGCGGCTTCTTCGCGGCGCGGCGCGGCAGCTCGGC
>NZ_BANB01000761.1 GCF_000964365.1 Acidisphaera rubrifaciens HS-AP3
GGACCCGCGCCCCTCAGTGCCGGGTCGCGGACGGCTTGCCGCCGGCGGCGTGCGCGGGGGTGGGCGCGGCGGCAGGGGCCGCCGCCGGTGCCTTGCCGCCGTTCTGCGCCATCGCCGACGGAGAGACGCCGTCCGGCGGGATGATCACCGACGGCAGCACCTTGTTCAGCTGCGCCGCCACCTGATCGGTCAGGTCGAACTCGTTGGCATTGAGCGCGACCTGCTGGCGATGCAGCACGAGGTTCATGCCCCGGCTCTCGGCCACCTGCCGGATGACGGCCACCAGAACGCGCTCGATCTGCGACAGCGAATAGCGGGCCGCCTCCTGGATCACCCGGTCGCGTTCGCGGAAGGTGCGCTGCGCGTTGGTGATGCGCTCCTGCAGCTCCCGCTCCTTGGTGCGGATCTGCTCGGCGGAGACGCCGCGCTGCTCGCGCATGTTGACCAGCTGCTGCTGCAGGTCGCGCCAGGCGGCCTGTTCCTTCTGGGCATCCTCGTTCAGCTTCTGCCGACGGCCGCCGAGCACCCGCTCGACCTCCTGCGCGGCGGTGGAGACGCGCATCACGTCGGGCACGCCGAGGACGCCGATACGCGGCGTGGGCGGCTCCACCCCCTTGGGAATCGGCGGCAGTTCCGGCATGGGCGGGAGCTGAACCTGCACCTCGGGGGCGGCCGGCGCCTGTGGCTCGGCCGCCGGGCCGATCGCCGGCGGCACGGCCGGCATCG
>NZ_BANB01000760.1 GCF_000964365.1 Acidisphaera rubrifaciens HS-AP3
CCTGCCGCGCTTCCTGGCCGCCCCGGCGCCCGCGCCGGATGACTGGGCGGCCTGGCGCGCCATCCTCGCCGACCGCACCGGCCCGCCGGAAACCGAGATCAACGTGCCGCCCGATGGCCTGCGCCCCGGCTTCGGCACGGTCTCGGCCGCCATGCTGTTCCTGCCCGCCATCGGGGCGCCGGGCTTCCTCTTCGCCCCCGGCCCGCCGGACGAGCATCCGTTTGCACCCGTCCCCTGGCCGGGCTAGGCAAGAGGGGCTGGGCAGGAGGGGCTGGGCAGGGGCTTGGCCGTGGCGAGTTGGCGGGGCGGTGCCGGCGCTGCTATACCGCGCGCGCCGCTCCGACGCGGCACAGCCGGCCGGGCCGCCGGCCGCATGCTCGCCCGGGAAAGGAAGACCATGGCCCGCCGCCGTCAGCTTTACGAAGGTAAGGCGAAGATCCTGTTCGAGGGGCCGGAGCCGGGCACCCTGGTCCAGTATTTCAAGGACGACGCCACTGCCTTCAACGCCCAGAAAAAGGGCGTGATCACCGGCAAGGGCGTGCTGAACAACCGCATCAGCGAATACCTGATGACGCGACTGGGCGAGATCGGCGTGCCGACGCATTTCGTCCGCCGCCTCAACATGCGCGAGCAGCTGATCCGCGAGGTCGAGATCATCCCGCTGGAGGTGGTGGTCCGCAACGTCGCCGCCGGCAGCCTGTCCACCCGGCTCGGCATCGCGGAGGGCACGCGCCTGCCGCGCTCGATCATCGAGTACTACTACAAAAGCGACGAACTCGGCGATCCGATGGTCACCGAGGAACACATCACCGCCTTCGGCTGGGCCTCGACCCAGGACATCGACGACATCGTCGAGCTGACCCTGCGCATCAACGACTTCCTCACCGGCCTGTTCCTCGGCGTCGGCATCACCCTGGTCGACTTCAAGCTGGAGTTCGGCCGGCTGTGGGAGAACGACGAGATGCGCATCGTCCTCGCCGACGAGATCAGCCCCGACAACTGCCGCCTGTGGGACAGCAAGACCAGTGAGAAGATGGACAAGGACCGGTTCCGCCGCGACCTCGGCCGGGTCGAGGAAGCCTATCAGGAAGTCGCCAAGCGCCTCGGCATCCTGCCGGAAGCCGGGATGCGCGACCTCAAGGGCCCGGAGACGATGCAATGAGGAAGACGGGGCAGTGAGGAAGACGGGGCAATGAGCGAGGCGGGGCAGTAATGCGCGTCGTCGTCACCGTGATGCCGAAGCCCGGCGTGCTCGACCCGCAGGGACGGGCCGTCGGCCACGCGCTGTCCAACCTGGGCTTCGCGGGCGTGGGCGAGGTGCGGATCGGCAAGGTCGTCGTCCTCGACCTCGCCGAAACCGACGCCGACGCCGCCCGCGCCATCGGCGAGGACATGGCCCGCCGCCTGCTCGCCAACACCGTCATCGAAAGCTACCGCGTCACCGTGGAAGCCTGACCATGAAGCATCGTGCCGTCGCCGCCTGCCTCGCCCAGATCGGAAGAGCACACGTCTGAAC
>NZ_BANB01000759.1 GCF_000964365.1 Acidisphaera rubrifaciens HS-AP3
CGGCGGGCACCTGCGGCAGGTCGGCGGCCGGCGTGCCGGGGCGGGGCGAGTATTTGAAGCTGTAGGCCTGCGCGAAGCCGACCTCGCGCACCAGCGACAGCGTCTGCTCGAAATCCGCGTCCGTCTCGCCCGGATGGCCGACGATGAAGTCCGACGACAGCGCGATGTCCGGCCGCGCCGCCCGCAGCCGCGCGGCGATGCGCCGATACGTGTCGACGCCGTGGCGCCGGTTCATCGCGGCCAGGATACGGTCCGAGCCCGACTGCACCGGCAGGTGCAGGAACGGCAGCAGCGCCGGCACCGCGCCATGGGCGTCGATCAGCGCGTCGTCCATGTCGCGCGGGTGCGAGGTCGTGTAGCGCAGCCGGGCCAGACCCGGGATCTCCGCCAGCGCGTGGATCAGCCGGGCCAGGGTCCAGGTCGCGCCGTCCGGCCCCGCGCCGTGCCAGGCATTCACGTTCTGTCCGAGGAGGGCGATCTCCCGCGCGCCCGCCGCCACCAGCCCCCGCGCCTCGTCCAGCACGGCGGCGGCGGGGCGGCTGCTCTCGGCGCCGCGCGTATAGGGCACGACGCAGAAGCTGCAGAACTTGTCGCACCCCTCCTGGATCGTCAGGAAGGCGGTGACGCCGCGCCCCTGCGTCGCCGCCGCGCGCGCGGGCGGCAGATGGTCGAACTTGTCCTCGGCCGGAAAGTCGATGTCGATCACGCCCGCCCCGTCGCGCGCGGCGCGGGCGATCAGGTCCGGCAGGCGGTGATAGGTCTGCGGGCCGAGCACCACGTCGACGAACGGCGCGCGGGCACGCAACGCCTCCCCCTCCGCCTGCGCGACGCAGCCGGCGACGGCGAGGACCATCCGCCCGCCCGCCGCCTCCCGCGCCTGCTTGAGGACGCGCAGCCGGCCGAGTTCGGAAAACACCTTCTCGGCGGCGCGGTCGCGGATGTGGCAGGTATTGAGCACGACGACGTCCGCGCCCTCGGGCACGTCGGCGGGAGCGTAGCCGGCATCGGCCAGCACGTCCTCCATCCGCCCGGAGTCGTAGACGTTCATCTGGCAGCCCCAGGTGATCACATGGGCGCGCGGGGTCCCGCCGGCCGGCGCGGCGCCGCCCGTGACCGGTTCGCCGGATACATGCCCGTCCAATGTGGTCGCCTGCCCGCTCATCCGCGCCTCTCCGCCCTCGCCGGGCGGCAAGCACCCGCCCGGAGCGCGGGAGCAATCGTCGCTGCGTGCGGCAGGGTCAAGGCCAGGGGGGGAAAACCGTCGTCACGGGCCGGGGCGAACCTCCTGTGGCTGCCAGTCTGACAGACACCGGCCGCCGCCTGTCAAATGCCGCGTGCCGCGCGGTCGCTTCGCCCGTCATGTCAGGCGAGCGCCGCGCCGGCATCCGGGACCGGCCGG
>NZ_BANB01000758.1 GCF_000964365.1 Acidisphaera rubrifaciens HS-AP3
GGGCGCGGGCCGCGCGCCGAGCCGGTGCTGTTCCGCGCCGCGCCGATGCTCGGCTTCCCCGCCGGCGAGATCGCCGCACTGCGGGCGCGTCCCGACGCCGAGGACTGGCCGGCCGAGGCCGAGACGACGTTCCTCGGCCTGTACGGCCCGTCCTCGCCGATGCCGGCCTTCTGGACCGAGCGCATCCTGTTCGGCGACGACGACGAGCGGCAGAACCTGCGCGACCTGCTGGACCTGTTCGGCCACGCGCTGACCAGCCTGCTCTACCGCATCTGGCAGCGCAACCGGCTGCATCTGGGGTACGATCGCGGGGGCACGGACGCCGCGTCGCACGCGCTTCATGCCGTGGCCGGCGCGGAGGCGGAGGGCGGGGCCGGGGTGCGCCTCGATCCGGTGCGACTGCTGCCGCTGGCCGGGCTGCTGGCACAGAACACACGCTCCGCCGCGGTGATCGAGCGCGTCGTCGGGCCGTATTTCGGCATCCCGGCGCGGATCGAGGAATGGGTGGAGCGGCGCGTCGTCATCCCGCCCGAGGCGCGGTTCGCGCTAGGCGCGCCGCAATCGGCGTTGGGCGACGGGTTGCTGCTCGGCGCGACCGTGGCCGATCTGGGGACCACCATCTGCCTGCTGCTCGGCCCGCTCGACGAGGCGACGTTCATGGCGTTCCTCCCCGGCGGGGCGCGACGGCCGGAACTGGCGGCGCTGCTGCGGCTCGCGGTGCGCG
>NZ_BANB01000757.1 GCF_000964365.1 Acidisphaera rubrifaciens HS-AP3
CGCCGTGCGCGGCTCCGGCACGATCGGCGACATGTTCGCCGAACTCGCCCAGCTGACCGAGCGGGTGCGCGACCGTCTGACCGCGGAGATGTACGCGGCCTTCACGCAGGCGCTGCGGGCCGCCCGCGCCGATACACAGGAGGTGCGCCAAAGCCTCGACGCGCTATCGCACGCGATGACGGCGATCATACGCTACTCGGCGCTGGTGGCGGGCGTAGCGGCGGAGAGCATGGTGCGCGGCGGCGGCTGGATGTTCCTCGACACCGGACGTCGGGTGGAGCGGGCGATGGCGGTGGCGCGCGCGGTGGGCGAATGCCTGAGCCTGCCGCCCGCGCGGATCGAGACCGGGCTGCGGCTGATCCTCGAACTCTGCGACAGCGCGATCACCTACCGGTCGCGCTACATGACCGTCGTGCAGGCAGCACCGGTGCTCGATCTCGTGCTGGCCGACGAGGGCAATCCGCGCGGCCTCGCCTTTCAGCTTTCGGCGATGCGCCGGCTGCTCGACGACCTGGCCGGGCCCGACGATCCGGGGCTCGGCGCCGTCGCCGGGGAGCTGCTGGCCGAGGCGCGGGCGGCGGCGCAGCGGGTCATCGCCTCGCCCGACCAGGCGATGGAGGCGGCGCTGCTGCCGCAGACGCTGCTCGGCATCGCCGAGGGGGTGGCGGCGCTGTCGGAGCGGCTGTCGCGACAGTATTTCGCGCTCCTGCCGCCGGCGCAGAGCCTCGGCCCGCAGCCGGTCGAACCGGAGCTGCGCGGCGCGGCGTGACATGAAATACCGTCTCCGTCACACCACGACCTATCGCTATGCCCGGCCGGTCGATCTCGCGAGCCACCTGCTGCACCTCGCGCCGCGGCCGCTGTCGCATCAGCACGTCCTGTCGTCGCGCCTGCTCGCCGCCCCGGTGCCGACCCGCGTCACCGAGGGGACGGACGCGTTCGGCAACGGCGTCGCGTGGCTGTTCCTCGAGACCGAGCACCACCGGTTCGAGGTGACGCTGGACGCCGAGGTGGAGGTATTCGCTCCGCTCCTGCCCGAGGCAGAGACCACGCCCGCCTGGGAGGAGGTCGCGGCGCTCGCGGCGCGGCCGGGCGGCGAGGGGTGGGAGGCGAGCCAGTACCTGCACCCGAGCGCGATGGTGCCGGCGACGCCCGAGGCGGGCGACTATGTGGCGCCGTCGTTCCGACCGCGGCGGCCGATCCTCGCGGCGCTGGCCGATCTGCTCGGCCGCTTTCGCAAAGATTTCGCCTTCCGCGCCGGGGCGACGACCATCGCGACGCCCCTCGCGACGGTGCTGGCGCAGCGGGCAGGCGTTTGCCAGGACTTCACCCACGTCATCATCGCCGGGCTGCGGGCGATCGGCGTCCCGGCGCGCTATGTCTCCGGCTATATCCGCACCCGCCCGCCGCCGGGCGGCACGCGCCGCCTGGGCTCGGACCAGTCGCATGCCTGGGTCGGCGTCTGGTGCGGCCCCGCGCATGGCTGGATCGACATCGACCCGACCAACAACCTGCTGGTGGCCGACGAGCACGTGGTGCTCGCCTGGGGCCGCGACTATCGCGACATCAGCCCGGTGCGCGGCGTCATCCTCGGCGGCGGCCGTCACACGCTCAATGTCGGCGTCGACCTGGAGCCGGTGTAGCGGTCAGACAGCCGGTACCGCGACGCCGAGGCTGGCGGCGGTTTCGCCGATCGCGGCCCACGTCGCCGCCTGCAACGGCACGCCGTGGGCGAGGCGTTCGGCGCGGGTGCGGCGTTCCGGCTCGCCGGGGAGCAGCACCTCGCCGCCCGCCGTCGTCGGCCGCGCGTCCTTCACGTAGCCGGCATAGTCGCGCACCGCGTCCGCGAAATGCGCGGCGCCGAAGCTGCCGGGGTCGAGGTAGATCGACAGCAGCCCGTTGGCGATGCGCCCGCGCTTGCCGCCCGGGATCGGCCCCGATGTCGCGCCGCCGGTCAGGCAGCCGGCGAGGATCTCGCACATGAAGGCGAGGCCCGAGCCCTTGTGCTCGCCGAAGGTGCGCAGCGCGCCGGTCCCCTTGGCGGAATCGCGCTCGCTGGTGCCGGCGATCGGGCCGTACAGCGCTTCCGGATTGCCGGTCAGCGTGCCGTCCGCCTCGACCAGCGCGTCGTGCGGCACTTTCTTGCCGCCGTTGGAGGCGACCAGCACCTTGCCCTCGGCGACCAGCGAGGTCGCGAAATCGAGGATGATCGGCGCATCGGGCTGCGGCACGCCGATGCAGATCGGGTTGGTCGAGAAGCGCCGGCTCACGCCGCCGAACGGGGCGACCAGTTCGCCGCCCGCGACGTTGACGAAATGCAGCGACACCAGCCCCGCCGCCGCCGCCCGCTCGCCCCAGTCGCCGACGCGGCCGATATGGCCGGTGTTGCGCAAGCCGACCACCGACAGGCCGTTCTGCTTCGCCTTCGTGATGCCGAGATCGACGGCGGGCGGCGTGACCGTCTGGCCGAAGCCGTAATTGCCGTCAACGATCGCGTGCGTCGGCGTCTCGTGCGCGATGCTGATCGTCTGCCCCGCGCGCACGAAGCCGGCGCGAAGCCAGATGATGTAGCGCGGCGTGCGGATCACGCCGTGGCTGTCATGCCCGGCGAGGTTGGCGGACAGAAGGTAATGCGCGATGCCGGCCGCCTCCACGGCGTCGCAGCCGGCGGCGGCGAAGATGCGGGCGATGTGGTCCTCCAGCACCGGCGCGGGCACCGTCACCGTGTCGTTCATGGTCGTCTCCCTGTTTTCATTGGCCGCACACGGCGGCGGCGCGGGCGAGCGCGCGGTCGATGAACGCGCCGGCGCTGCCGAGATAGGTGGCCGGATCGACCAGCGCCGCGATGGCGACGCGGTCCAGTTGCGCCGCGACCGCCGGCTCCGCCGCCAGCGCGTCGGCGAGCGTGCCGCCGTCGCGCAGCGCCGCGTCGCAGGCATGGCGCACGACATGGTGCGCGGCCTCGCGTCCAAGCAGCGGGGCGAGGCGCATCATCACCGCCTCCGCCATGATCAGCCCGGCCGAGGCATCGAGGTTGCGGCGCATGCGGGCCGGATCGACGACCATCCCCTCGGCGATGGTGCGCGCGTGCAGCAGCGCGCCGTGCGTGAGCACGAAGGCCTGCGGCAGCGCCAGCGGCTCGGTCTGCCACGGGCCGGTGCCGCGCTCGTGGTCCTGCGCCATCGCGCCCTGCATCACCGCGACCAGCGCGTGCACCATGCGCGCGGCGGCGAGGATGTATTCCGACGCGATCGGGTTGCGCTTCTGCGGCATGGTGGAGGACGAGCCCCGGCCGGTCACGTGCGGCTCCGACACCTCGGCGACTTCGGTTTGCGCCAGCAGGATGACGTCGGTCGCCATCTTCGCGAGGCTGCCGCAGATCAGGCCGAGCACGCCCACCGCCTCCGCCAGTCCGTCGCGGCAGACATGCCAGGGCGCGGGCGGCACGCCGAGGCCAAGCTCGGCCGCCAGCCCCTCCGCCACGGCGATGCCGTGCTCGCCGAGCGAGGCGAGCGTGCCGGCGGCGCCGCCGAAGGCCACCACCTCGACCCGCGGCCGCATCTCGTCGATGCGGTCGAGATGCGCGAGCAGCGGCAGCATCCACGTCGCGCATTTCAGCCCGAACGTGGTCGGCAGGGCGTGCTGCAGATGCGTCCGTCCCGCCATCACGGTGTCGCGGTGGCGCGCGGCGAGCGTGGCGAGCGCGCGCGCGACGGACGCCGTCCCGGCGCGGATCAGCGCGAGGCCGTCGCGCACCTGCAGCACCGTGGCGGTATCGACGATGTCCTGCGTCGTGGCACCCCAGTGCGTCCAGCCGCCCGCCTCGCCCGACAGGCGCGACAATTCGCGCACCAGGCCGACCACCGGATAGCCGACGTTGCGCGCGCTCGCGGCCAGCGCGGCGGTGTCGATCTCCGCGTCGCGCGCGGCGGCGTCCGTGATCGCCCGCGCGGCGTCCTCCGGGATCAGGCCGAGCCGTGCCTGCGCCCGCGCCAGCGCCGCCTCGGTCTCCAGCATCCGCCGTGTCGTCGCGGTCTCGTCGAACACGGCGCGCATGGCGTCGCTGCCGTACAGCGTGCCCATCACCACGCTGTCGGATGGATTGATGGCCATGCGGTCCTCCCTGGGGCGGCCGGTCCGTGCCGCGCGCGGGGATGGCGGGATCAGGCCGGGAAGTCGAACGGGACGAACGATACGTGCGCCGCGACCACGCGCCACCCCTCCGGCAGCCGGACCCAGGTCTGCGTCTGCCGCCCGGTCCGCCCGGAGCCCACGCGGCGGAACAGCGTGCAGGCGGTCGCGGTGTCGGCGCCGAAGGTGGTGATGACGGTGCCGCCGAGGTGGCGCGCGAGGTCGTCGGTCGAGCGCGCGTTGCGGAAGCCGCGTATGGCGGCGATGCCGTACAGGTTCTCGCCGGCGCCGTAGCGGATCGTGGCGTCGCTGTCCCAGAACAGCGCGTCCATGGCGGCGGTGTCGTTGTCCATCAGCGCCCGTTCATAACGGGCGAAGGCGGCCGTGACCTCGGCCAGCACGTCGGGACGGTTGATCTCCATCAGCGGTATCCTTTGGCAACCGGGGCGGCGCAGATGCCGTCGCGTTCGAGCTTCGCCGCGGCCTGGAACAGCAGGTCCTCCCGCCACGGGGCGGCGATGAGCTGAACGCCGGTGGGCAACGCGCCCTCCGCCGCTTGCACGGGTGCCGCGAGGACGGGCAGGCCGATGAAGCTGATCGGCTGCGTATAGACGCCGAAGGACGGGCGCAGCTTCACCCGCGCGCCATCCGCCTCCAGCCATTCCTGGCCGAGCGGCTGCGCGACCGCCGGTGTCGCGGGCGCGACCAGGATGTCGTGGTCGCGGAACACGGCGCGCAGCGTGTCGCGGAACACCGCGCGCAGCTTCTGCGCGTGCAGCACCCAGGCGGCCGGCAGCAGGGCGCCGGCACGCAGCCGGTCGCGCGACAGCGGCTCGAACGCGTCCGCGCGGGTGCGCAGCCGGTCGAGATGCAGCGCCGCCCCCTCGGCCGCCGTGATCAGAAAGGCGGCGGCGCGCGCGGCCGCGACGT
>NZ_BANB01000756.1 GCF_000964365.1 Acidisphaera rubrifaciens HS-AP3
CATCGAGCCGCGCGCGCATCCCCCGCGCCCGCGAGCGCATCCCCTCGGCGCCCAGCAGCCAGCGGCGCAGTTCCGCCGTCTCGGCCCCCGACAGCGCGGCGGCGAAGGCGCCGTCCGCCGCGTCGAACACGTGATGCCCCTCGTCGAAGACATAACGCGTGGGCGCGGCGGTCTCGTCCGGCACGTCCGGGTCCATCAGGCCGTGCACCGCCTGCGTCATCACCAGCGCATGGTTGGCGATGACGAGGTCGGCGCCGCGCGCGCGCCGGATCGTGTGCTCCACGAAACAGCGCCGCCAGTGCGGGCAGCCGCCGTGGATGCACTCGCCCCGCCGGTCGGCGAGGCCGGCCAGCAGCCCGCCGCCGAACAGTTCGGCGAACCACCCGGGCAGGTCGCCGCCATGGATGTCGCCGTCCGCCGTCGCCCCCGCCCAGCGCGCGATCAAACCAAGCGGGATGGCGAGCGGGGCGGCCGCGGCGAGGCCGCCGGCGGCATCCTCCAGGTTCAGCAGGCACAGGTAGTTCTCGCGTCCCTTGCGGACGACGAAGCGCCGCCGGCGCGCCACGGGGTCGGGCACGAGGCGGGCCAGCTCCGCCTCGATCTGGCGCTGCAGGTGCCGTGTATAGGTACTGATCCAGACCGCGCTGTGGTTGCGTTCCGCCCACAGGCTCGCCGGTGCCAGGTAGCCGAGCGTCTTGCCCGTCCCGGTGCCGGCCTCGGCCAGCACCAGCGCCGGGTCGCCGCGGGCCTGCCGGGGCGCGAAGGCGGCGGTGGCGGCGGCGGC
>NZ_BANB01000755.1 GCF_000964365.1 Acidisphaera rubrifaciens HS-AP3
CCGGGTGTCCGCGAGCACCAGCAGATCGACGCGGGTCCCGTCCGGGCGCGCGTCGTGATGCGGGCACGCGGCCGGCCGCGCGCCGTCAGGCATGGCGGCGGGGGATCACAGCCGTCGGTCGCGCTTGATGCGGTCCCAGGCCGCGTTGATCCGGGCAACCTTCTCGCTCGCCTTGGCGACGAAGTCGGCCGGAACGCCGCGCGCGGCGAGCGTGTCAGGATGGTTCTCCCGCATCAGCTTCTTCCACGCCGCGTGTACCGCCTCGTTGCTCGCGGTCGACGGCACGCCGATGATCGCATAGGGGTCGGCCTCGTCGGCCCCACGACCGGGCGGCAGGCCCTCGCGCGCGCGCTCCCATCCCCGGTCCGCGATGCCGAAGCCGCGCGCCACGCGGGCGAGGAAGCCCTGCTCGGCGGCGTTGATCGGGCCGTCGGCGCGGGCGATCGCGAACAGCGCCGCCAGCACCTCCTCCAGCATCCCGCGGTTGTCGGCGAAGCTGTCGCCGAGCTGGTCGGCATACGCCTCGTAGCCGCCGGCGCTGTCACGCGCCTGGTCGAACAGCCGCCCGATGTCACGCATGGCCGCCGGCGGGATGCGGAAGAGGCGCTTGAACGCCTCGATCTCCTCACGCTTGACCGGTCCGTCCACCTTGGCGAGTTTCGCGGAGAGGACGACCACGGCCATGGCGAACAGTTGCTCGCGGCCGCCCAGCATGGCCGTCACCCGTGCCGGGTTGAACACGCCGCCCTGGTCGAAGGGCAGGCGGAAGCCCTCGCCCGCGCCGCTGTCCGCCGCATGGCCCAGGGCCGCGCCGATCATGGCGCCGAACGGGCCGCCCACGGCGAAGCCCGCGAAGCCACCGATCAGCTTTCCCCAGTATCCCATGGGCAGCAGCTAGCACGCGACCCGCCGCGCCGGCAAAGCGGAAGCGCGCGAGGGAGGCTCAGTGGGCGCGTACCGTCACGGGCACGTCGAGGCTGGCGCCGCTTTTGAACGAGAGATGGCAGTTGAAGTGATCGCCGGCCGCGAGCGGCTGGGTCGTCTGCAGGAGTTGCACGAACGCGGCCCCCGCCTTCAGCTCCGTCTTGCCGGGCGGCAGCGGCAGCGCCTTGACCTCGCGGGCCGACAGGCCGCCCTCGCCCACGTCCATAACGCGCTTGTCGGTGAAGTTCGCGACCGGGCAGCGGATGCGCAGAAGCGCGTCGGCGGCGCCGGTATTCGTCACGGTCATGTAGAGCGGCACCGTCGCGCCGCTCGCGGCGGCGGCCGGGGTCCATGCGTCGGCCACGCTCAGCGGGTCGGCGTCGGCACGGGCGGCGTGGACGCCGGCGACGGCCGAGGCGGTGAGAAAGATGGCGGCGAGGGCGGCGCGCGCGGCGGCGCGGGTCTGGGTCGTGCGCATCGGTGCGACCTATCCCGCCGGGGCGTCGCGGGCAAGATCGCGCCCGGTCGCGCCTCGTCGCGAGACCGCGAGGAGGCCGTTGCGTCGCCGGTTTGGCTGCCGGTAGCCGCTTCCGCTCGTCCCCCGATCCGTGCCCAATAGGCTGATGAACCAGACAGCAGCCTCGGCAGCGGCCATGACGGGCGGGCAGACACGGGCCGACATACGCGCGGGGCGGGTGACGGGCACCACGGCCGGTCTCGCGCCCGGATGCATCCAGGCCAACATCGCCATCGTCCCGGCGGCCGTCGCCGACGACTTCGCGCTGTTCTGCGCGCGTAACCCGCGCCCATGCCCGCTGCTCGCTCGCGGCGCGGCCGGCGATCCCGCCCTCCCGGCGCTCGGCGCCGGCATCGACATGCGCACCGACCTGCCCCGCTATCGCGTCTATCGCGACGGCGTGGCGGCGGAGGAGGTGACGGACATCGCCGCCCTGTGGCGGGACGACCTCGTCACCTTCGCGATCGGCTGCTCCTTCACCTTCGAGCACGCGCTGCTGTCCGAGGGCGTGCCGCTGCGGCATGTCGCGCAGGGGCGCAACGTCGCGATGTATCGGACGCGCTGTCCGACCGAGCCGGCCGGCCCCTTCGACGGCCCCCTGGTGGTGTCGATGCGTCCGTTCTCCCCATCGGACGCGGAACGGGCGGCGCGCATCAGCGCCCGCTTCCCCCGCATGCACGGGTCGCCGATCCATCTCGGCGACCCGGCCGCGCTCGGCATCGCCGACCTGGGCCGGCCGGATTACGGCGACGCGGTCGAGATCCACCCAGGCGAGGTGCCGCTGTTCTGGGCCTGCGGCGTCACCAGCCAGGCGGCACTGGAAGCGGCGCGGCTGCCGCTGGTGATCGCCCACGCGCCGGGCTGCATGCTGGTGACCGACCTGCCGCACGAGGCGGCGCTCGCCTGATCCGCCCGGCGGGGCGGCAACAACGGAACGGGGGACGGGCCGTGCTCGACTGGTATCGTGATCTCAGCGGCGCGGGGCGCGCGACGTTCTGGGCCTGTTTCGCGGGCTTCGCGCTCGATGCGCTCGACGTGCAGATCTACTCGTTCGTCATTCCCACCATGATCGGGCTAGCCCTGCTGACGCGCGAGCAGGCGGGCATCATCGCCACCTCGACCCTGGTGCTCTCCGCCTTCGGCGGCTGGTTCGCGGGCATGCTCGCCGACCGGTTCGGCCGGGTGCGCACGCTGCAGATCACGGTGCTGTGGTTCGCCGTCTTCACCGCCGCCTGCGGCCTGACGACCGGCTTCTATCCGCTGCTGATTTGCCGGTCGCTGCAGGGGCTGGGTTTTGGCGGCGAATGGGCGGCGGGCTCGGTGCTGATGGGCGAGGTCATCGCCGCCCGCCATCGCGGACGCGCCGTGGGGTTCGTACAGTCGTCGTGGTCGGTCGGGTGGGGCGTCGCCGCGATCCTGGCGACGATCATCCTGCGCGTCGTGCCGCCGGCCTATGCGTGGCGGGCGCTGTTCTTCGTCGGCCTTCTGCCGGCGCTGGTGACGTTCGCCATCCGCCGCTACGTGCCCGAACCCGCGCCGTTCGTGCGGGCGCATACGGCCGGACGGGCGCCCGGGACGCTGGCGATCTTCGGGCCGCATCTGTGGTGGACGACGCTGCGCTGCTCCGTCCTCGCGCTCGGGGCGCAGGGCGGATACTACTCGATCACCACCTGGCTGCCGACGTTCCTGCGGACCGAACGCCACATCACGGTGATGGGCAGCCTGTCGTATCTGATGGTGGTGATCGTCGGCAGCTTCTGCGGCTATGTCTTCAGCGCCTATCTGTGCGACGCCGTCGGGCGGCGGCTGAACTTTCTCATGTTCGCCGTGTGTTCGGCGGGCGTCGTGTTCCTCTATACGCATGTCGCGATCTCGGACGCGGTGATGCTGGTGCTGGGCTTTCCGCTGGGCTTTTTCGCGTCCGGCGTCTTCAGCGGCATGGGGCCGACCTTCACCGAGCTTTATCCGACCGAGCTGCGCGGCGCGGGGCAGGGGTTCTGCTACAACGCCGGACGCGGCTTCGCCGCCTTCTTCCCGACGCTGGTGGGCAGCGCCTCGGCGGTGCTGCCGCTGGGCGCCGCGATCGGCTATTTCGCGGTCATCGCGTACGGCCTGATGGCGGTGGCGGCGCTCACCCTCCCGGAGACGCGCGGGCGGGAGCTGGCGACTTGGGCGGACATGACGGGAGGACATTGATGGCTGCCTGGCAGTTCTGGATCGATCGCGGCGGCACCTTCACCGACATCGTCGCCCGCGCGCCGGACGGCCGCCTGTCCACCCATAAGCTGCTCAGCGAGAACCCCGGACGCTATCGCGATGCCGCGATCGCGGGGATACGGCAGGTGCTCGGCATCGCCGCCGATGCGGCGATTCCGCCGGGCGTCATCGACGCGGTCAAGATGGGCACGACCGTTGCCACCAACGCGCTGCTGGAGCGCAAGGGCGACCGCGTGCTGCTGCTGGTCAACCGCGGTTTCGCCGACCTTCTGCGCATCGGCAATCAGGCGCGCCCACGGCTGTTCGATCTCGACATACGCCGCCCGTCGATGCTGTTCGAGGAGGTGGCCGAGGTCGCCGGGCGCGTCGGCGCCGACGGCACCGAAGTCGAAGCGCTGGACGAGACGGCGGCCCTGGCGGCGCTGCGGGCGGCGTACGGGCGCGGGATACGCGCCTGCGCGATCGCGCTGATTCACGCCTGGAAGTATCCGGACCAGGAGCAGCGGCTGGCGGCGCTCGCGCGCGACTGCGGCTTCACGCAGGTCTCGGCAAGCCACGCGGTCAGCCCGCTGTTGCGGCTGGTGCCGCGCGGCGACACCACCGTGGTCGACGCCTACCTTTCGCCGATCCTCGGCCGCTATGTCGATCAGGTCGCGGGTGAACTCGGCCACACGCGGCTTTATTTCATGCAGTCGAATGGCGGCCTCGCGGAGGCGGCGCATTTCGCGGGCAAGGACGCCATCCTGTCGGGACCGGCCGGCGGCATCGTCGGCGCCGCGCGCACCGCGGCCGCGGCGGGGATCGAGCGGATCATCACCTTCGACATGGGCGGCACCTCGACCGACGTCGCGCTGTATGCCGGCGCGTTCGAGCGCGCGTTCGAGACGGAGGTCGCGGGCGTGCGCATGCGCGCGCCGATGATGGCGATCAACACGGTGGCGGCCGGCGGCGGGTCGATCCTGCATTTCGACGGGACGCGCTTCCGCGTCGGTCCGGACAGCGCGGGGGCCGATCCGGGGCCCGCCTGCTACCGGCGCGGCGGTCCGCTGACGGTGACGGACGCGAACGTGTGCGTGGGCAAGCTGCAGCCGGCGCATTTCCCGCCGATCTTCGGCCCCGGCGGGGATCAGCCGCTCGATGCCGCGACGGTGCGGGCGCGCTTCGCGGCGCTGGCCGACGAGGTCGCGGCCGCGACCGGCGAGCGGCGCGATCCCCGCGACATCGCCGAGGGTTTCCTGCGCATCGCGGTCGCCAACATGACCAACGCGATCAAGCAGGTGTCGGTGGCGCGCGGCCACGACGCCGCCCGCTTCGCGCTGCAATGCTTCGGCGGCGCGGGCGGCCAGCACGCCTGTCTGGTCGCCGACGAGCTTGGCATGACGACGGTGCTGATCCACCCGTATGCCGGCGTGCTCTCGGCCTATGGCATGGGCCTCGCCGACCAGACCGTGCTGCGCGAGCAGGCGGTGGAGGTGCCCCTCACGCCCGAGGTGCTGCCCGATCTCGCGGCGCATGCCGACGCGCTGGCGGCGGACGCGCGGGCAGCACTGATCGAGCAGGGGGCGGCGCCGGGGCGCATCGAGGTCGCGCGGCTGTTGCACTGCCGTTATCACGGGACCGAGGCGGCGCTGATCGTCCCGCTGGCGGACCATGACCGCGTCGTCGCGGATTTCACCGCCGCGCACCGCGCCCGATTCGGCTTCGCCACGCCCGATCGCGGGCTGGTCGTCGAGAACGTGGCCGTCGAGGCGACCGCGGCCGGCGAACCGGTCGCACTGCCTCCGGCCGCGACGCGCGACGGGCCGGCGCCGGCGCCGATCGACAGCGTGGACGTCTGGTCGGGCGGGCGCAGCCACGCGGCGCCGGTGTTCGACCGCGACGCGCTCTGCGCGAGCGACCGTATCGAGGGACCGTCGCTGCTGCGCGAGGCGAATGCCACAACCGTGGTGGAGCCGGGCTGGACCGCCGAGATCACGGCCGGCGGCGATCTGCTGCTGCGACGCACGGCGCCGCGTGCCGACCATGTGGACGCGGCAACGGGGCGTCCCGACCCGGTGCTGCTGGAACTGTTCGGCAATCTGTTCATGCACGTCGCCGAGCAGACCGGCACGGTCCTGCAGAACACGTCGATGAGCGTGAACATCAAGGAGCGGCTGGATTTCTCCTGCGCGGTGTTCGACGCCGACGGGTATCTGGTCGCCAACGCGCCGCACGTGCCGGTGCATCTCGGCGCCATGGGCGAGAGCGTGCGCACGGTGCTGCGCACGCGCGGCGCCACGCTGAAGCCGGGCGACGTGGTGGCGCTCAACAACCCGTACAACGGCGGCACGCATCTGCCCGACGTGACGGTGGTCACGCCGGTATTCGACGCCGACGGGCGCAGCCTGCGCTTCTTCGTCGCCTCGCGCGGGCATCACGCCGATATCGGCGGCATCACGCCGGGTTCCACGCCGCCGACCTCCACCACGCTGGAGGACGAGGGCGTGCTGATCGACGATTTCCTGCTGGTGGACGGCGGCAATTTCCGCGAACAGGCGTTTCGCGACCTCCTGGCCGGTGCGCGCTATCCGGCGCGCAGTCCCGACGTGAACGTGGCGGACATCGCGGCGCAGGTCGCGGCCAACGAAAAGGGCGTGCAGGAACTCACCCGCGTCGTTGCCCAGTACGGCTGGGAGATGGTGGGCACCTACATGCGCCATGTCATGGACAATGCCGAGGAGAGCGTCCGGCGGGTTATCGACCGTCTCGCCGAGGAACTGCCCGACCGGCGGTTCGACTACGTGATGGATGACGGCGCGCCGCTGGTGGTGCGCATGTCGTTCGACCGCGCGGCCCGCTCGGCGGTGATCGACTTCACGGGCACCGGACCGCAAAGCGCGGGCAACTTCAACGCGCCGCCGGCGGTGACGCGTGCCGCCGTGCTGTACGTGTTCCGCTGCCTCGTCGGTCGCGACATTCCGTTGAACGACGGCTGCCTCAAGCCGCTCGACATACGGATACCGCCCGGCACCTTCCTGTCGCCGGCGCCGGGTGCCGCGGTCGTGGCCGGCAACACGGAGGTCAGCCAGGCGGTCGCCAACGCGCTGTTCGGCGCGGTCGGCGTGCTGGCCTGCAGCGAGGCGACGATGAACAACCTGCTGTTCGGCGACGCGACGCGGCAATATTACGAAACGATCTGCGGCGGTGCCGGCGCGGGACGCGGCTTTGACGGCGCGGATGCGGTGCACACGCACATGACCAACACCCGCATGACCGACCCCGAGGTGCTTGAACTCCGCTATCCGGTGCGGGTCGAGACGTTCACCCGCCGGCAGGGCTCCGGTGGCACGGGCCGCTGGCATGGCGGCGAGGGGGTGGTGCGGCGCCTGCGCTTCCTCGCGCCGATGCAGTCGGTGATCGTCGC
>NZ_BANB01000754.1 GCF_000964365.1 Acidisphaera rubrifaciens HS-AP3
GGTCAACGGGCGCAGCGTGCCGAGCCCGGCGGCGGCCAGGTCGCGGGCGATGCCGCGCACCGCCAGCGCGTCGCCCCGGTTGGGGGTCACGCTGATCTCGATCACCGGATCGTCCAACCCCGCCCAGCGCGCATAGGCCTCGCCCACCGGCGCGTCCGGCGGCAATTCGATGATCCCGGAGTGATCGTCGCCCAGGCCAAGCTCGCGGGCGGACAGCAACATCCCCGCGCTCTGCACGCCGCGTATCTCGCCCACTTTCAGCGTGATGCCGGTGCCCGGGATGTGCGCGCCGGGCGGGGCGAACACCGCCTTCATGCCGGTGCGCGCGTTCGGGGCGCCGCAGACGACGGACACCTCGCCGCCGCCCGCATCGACGCGGCAGGCGCGCAGCCGGTCGGCGTTCGGGTGCTGCACCGCCTCGATCACATGGGCGATGCGGAACGGCGCGAGGGCGGCGCCGCGATCCTCCACGCCCTCCACCTCCAGCCCGATCGCCGAGAGCGTGTCGGTGATGTGGTCGAGCGGCGCGTCGGTGTCGAGATGCTCGCGCAACCAGGACAGCGTGAACTTCATGCGCCGTATCCCTCGTGCAGCGACGCCCCGGCATGGGGCGCGGTGCCGTAATGGCGCAGCCAGCGTATGTCGCTGTCGTAGAAGGGGCGCAGGTCGGGGATGCCGTGCTTGAGCATCGTCAGCCGCTCGACGCCCATGCCGAAGGCGAAGCCCTGCCACGCGCGCGGGTCGATGCCGCAATTGGCCAGCACGCGCGGATGCACCATGCCGCTGCCCAGCACCTCCAGCCAGTCCGCGCCGCGCCCGATCTCGCCGCTGCGGCGGTCCCAGCCGATATCGACCTCCATGCTGGGCTCGGTGAACGGGAAGTAGCTGGCGCGGAAGCGCACCGGCAGGTCCGGTTCGTTGAAAAAGGCGCGCAGGAAGTCGATCAGGCAGCCCTTCAGGTGACCGAGGGTGATGTCGCGGTCGATGACCAGCCCCTCGCATTGATGAAACATCGGGCTGTGCGTCGCGTCATGGTCGGCGCGATAGGTGCGGCCGGGCGCGATCACGCGGATCGGGGGTGGCTGTTGCAGCATCGTGCGCGCCTGCACCGGCGAGGTATGGGTGCGCAGCACGCGCGGCGTGGCGCCGTCCCCGGCGGGCGGGACATAGAACGTGTCGTGATCGGCGCGGGCCGGATGGTGGGCGGGGATGTTCAGCGCACCGAAGTTGAACCAGTCGCTCTCGACGTCCGGCCCCTCGGCGATGGTGAAGCCCATCGCGCCGAAGATCGCCGCCATTTCGTCCATGGTGCGGCTGATCGGGTGGATCAGGCCGGGATGCGACGCGGCGGCGGCCACGGGGCGCGGCGGCAGCGAGACGTCCAGGCGCTCGGCCGCCAGCCGCGCCTCC
>NZ_BANB01000753.1 GCF_000964365.1 Acidisphaera rubrifaciens HS-AP3
GTGGGGAGCCAGGTCGGGGGCGAGGTCGAGCACCGCGCCGTCGCGGCACAGCGCGTCATCGAGCAGGCGGGCGAGCGCGCCGGTCGTGGTGCGCGTCACGGCGCGGGCGGGAAACGGGCGTCGCGCCATGCCAGCGCCGCGCGCAGGCCCTCACGGCGGGCGATGTCCATGAACTGCGCCTTGTCGGGTGAGCCCTCGCCCTCGATCAGCATGTCGGAGGCGAGGGCGGCTTCGAGCGCATCCAGCATGCCGCGCGCCTCGATCGCGCGGTTGATGCTGCGCTTGGTCTCGCGCATCAGGGCGGGGTCGATCGCCGCCATGTGACGCGCCGCCGCCAGCGCCGCCGCGTCGAGGTCGTCGGCCGGCACGACGCGGTTGATCATGCCGATCTCGCGCGCCCGCGCGGCGCCGATGCGGTCCTGCCCCATCAGGATGATTTCCTTTGCAAGCTTCGGCCCGACGATCCAGGGCAGGATCATCACCACGATGCCGGCGCCGAACTTCAGCTCCGGCTCGCCGAAGAACGCGTCCTCGGCGGCGATGGTGATGTCGCAGGCGAGTGCGAGTTCGCAGGCGCCGGCGAGGCAGGGTCCGCGCACCGCCGCGATGGTCGGCTTCGGCAGGTGCCAGAAGCGCATCGGCACGTCGAAGTCGCGGCGCAGGATGGGGCGCCACTGCGCGACGCCGGTGGGCCGGCGCTCCATCTGTTCCTTGAGGTCGAAGCCCGAGGAGAACGCCGCCCCCGCCCCGCGCACGATCACCGCGCGCACCGCGTCGTCCGCCTCCGCCGCATCGAGGGCCGCGTCGAGCTCGCCCAGCATCGCGGCGTTGATCGCGTTGGTGCGTTCGGGCCTGGCGAGGGTGATGCGCGCGACCGGGCCGAGCGTCTCGTAGGTGATGGTGGTGAAGTCCATCATGCCGTCGCCCATCGTGCCGTCTCCGTTGCTCAGGGCGAGGCCAGTCTCACCGCGACGCCAGCCCGGCGACGGGTGCCGCCGCCACGGCCCCGCGCAGCCGCGCCATGGCGACGATGCCGAAGGCCGGCCCGATCGCCAGGAAGGTGAAAGCGTAGCGCCACCCCACCCAGCCGACCAGGACGGGGATGAGCTGGATGCTGCCGAGCGTCAGCAGGAAGCCGAGGCAGGTCTGCACCGTCAGCATCGTGCCGACCAGCGACCGCTCGCTGAGTTCCGCGACGGCGGCCGAGAACTGCGCCGAATCGGCGATCACCGCGACGCCCCACACGAGCCCGACCGCCAGCAGCAGCCACGCCGGGCCGCCATAGAGCTGGCCGATGCAAGCCGCGCACAGGCCGCTTGCCGCCATCGCGACGATGGTGACGGCGGGACGGCCGAAGCGGTCCGCCGCCCAGCCGCCGGCCAT
>NZ_BANB01000752.1 GCF_000964365.1 Acidisphaera rubrifaciens HS-AP3
CGCCGTCGTGACGCCCGCCCGCTGCGCGCGCGCGGGGGACGCCGCGAACAGGGCAGGGGTGGCGGCGAGCAGGGCGCGGCGGGACAGGCGCGACATCGCGCGGAGCATGGCCTCGCGCGCCGCGCCGCTGCAAACTCGCGCCATGGCGGAGTCCGGCGGGCTGGCGATCGAGGAGGCTTGGATGCACTACGGCCGCCATGCCGTCCTGCGCGGCGTGACGCTCGCCATCCCGCACGGCGATTTCTTCGTCCTGCTCGGCGGATCGGGGTCGGGCAAGACGACCTTGCTGCGCATGATCGCGGGCTTCGTGCGCCCCGATCGCGGCCGGCTCACGCTCGACGGCGCCGACCTGACGCGCCTGCCGCCCTGGCGGCGGCCGGTGAACATGATGTTCCAGTCCTACGCGCTGTTCCCGCACATGAGTGTCGCCGACAACATCGGCTACGGGCTGCGCCGCGCCGGCCTGCCCCGGGCGGACATCGCGGCGCGGGTCGGCGCGTTGCTGGAGCTGGTGCGCCTGTCCGAATACGCCGCACGCCGCCCGGATGCGCTGTCCGGCGGCC
>NZ_BANB01000751.1 GCF_000964365.1 Acidisphaera rubrifaciens HS-AP3
GGGAGCCGCGGAGGGCGTGGCCGGGGATGGCGCCGCCGGGACCTGCGGCATCGGCGCGGGGGGCATGGGCGGCGCGCCGGCGACCTGGGGCGGCAGCGGGCCGGTCGGCATATAGGGCGACTGTGCCCAGCCCGCCGCCGGCGCCGTGACCATTGCGATCGCGGCTGTCCAGGCCACCAGCTGTGCGCCCACCCGGGCGCCCAGCTGAGCGGCCTTGTCGGCGGGCGTGGTATCCGTTGGCACGGCAGACTCCTCCGAGGGCAATCAGTGCGGCTCAGCTAGGCGCGCGCTGGGGCGAAATCGCGTCACGGCCCGTAACGAAGCGTGGCGAAGGATCACGATCACGTGATCTTCGGTCCAGGGCGCCGGCGATCACATGATCCCGGCGTCGTTCCAGACCGGCGGCGGCGCGGCACGCTCCAGGGCCCGCGCGGCCCGCAGGACCAGATCATCGCGGAACTGCGCCGCCGCGATCTGCACCGCGACCGGCAGACCGGCGCCGGACAGGCCCATCGGCACGCTGATCGCCGGCTGCCGCGACAGGTTGAAGGCGAAGGTCCAGGGCGCCCATGCCGTCCATAACGCCTCGAGCGGGCTGCGGGTCGGCGCGTCGGCCAGCGGCGGCGGTCCGGGCACGGCCGGGCAGAGCACGAGGTCATAGGACTGCATGAACCGCCCCATGACGTGGCCGGTCTCTACCCGCAGCGCGTCGGCCGCCATGTAACCCACCGCGGAGAGGTCGGCATGGGCAGCCGCCACCTCCGCCAACCCGGCATCGAGGCGATGGCGCTCCGCCTCCGGGAAGCCGGCGACGAGCTTGGCGAGCGCCGCGCCCCAGACCTGGCCGAACACCGCCCGCGTGTCCGGCAGGCCCGGATCGGCCGTCTCCACATGCGCGCCCGCCTGTTCCAGCAGCGCCGCCGCGCGGGCGACGGCCTGCCGCCCCTCGATATCCACCGAGGCATCGAACCCCGGACGGTCGAGCACGGCGACCGACAGGCCGGCCACACCCTCCTCGATCCCGGCGGTCCAGTCCCGCGGGTCGTCGGGCAGGCAGAGCGGATCGCGGGCATCGTGGCGTGCCATCGCCCCGAGCATGAGTGCCGCGTCGCGCACGGTGCGCGTCATAGGCCCGGCGCAGGCGACGGCGGAGAACGCGCCCTGCGGCCATTGCGGGATGCGGCCATAGGTCGGTTTCAGGCCGAACAGGCCGCACCACGCCGCCGGGATGCGGATCGACCCGCCGGCATCGGTGCCGATATGCAGCGGGCCGAACCCCGCCGCCCCGGCCGCCCCGGCACCGGCCGAGGACCCGCCGGGCGTGTGGTCGGGATTCCACGGATTGCGCGTGATGCCGTGCAGCGGGCAGTCGCCGGGTGACTTCCAGCCGAACTCGGTGGTCGTCGTCTTGCCGACGATGACCGCCCCCGCCGCCCGCAGCCCGACCACGGCCGGGGCGTCGTGCGGCTGCGCCGCCGGGTCCGTCAGGTGGCTGCCCCGCCGCGTGGGCAGGCCCGCCATATCGAGCAGGTCCTTGACCGTGCAGGGCACGCCGTCGAGCGGTCCGAGCGGCCGGCCGGCGTGCCAGCGCGCCTCGGACGCGCGCGCCTCGGCCTCGGCCTCGGCCGAGGGATTCATCGTCGCGAATGCATTCAGA
>NZ_BANB01000750.1 GCF_000964365.1 Acidisphaera rubrifaciens HS-AP3
AGCGGCGCGGCCGGCTCCATCAGGCCCGCGCGGTCGGGCGCGTGGCCGCCGCCGATGATCAGCCCGACGCCGCCGCGCGCCCGCTCGGCATAGAAGGCGACCAGCCGCGTCTCGGCATCGGCCTCGGTCTCCAGCCGCGTGTGCATCGAGCCCATGACCACGCGGTTGCGCAGCGTGTGGCCGCCGACCCGCAGCGGGGAGAGCAGCGTCGGGAACTCAGCGTCCATCGGGGCCCGCCATCGCCGCCGACACCGACGCCGGATCGAGCCCGGCCTCGCGCAGCACGTCCGCCGTGTCGGCGCCCAGCGTGGGCGCGAGGCGGCGGACGGAGGCGGGCGCGTCGGAGAAGGTGACCGGCACCGCCGTCGTCACCACCGTGCCCTCGGTCGCGTGCGTGTGCGCGGTGAAGAATCCGGTCTCGCGCAGATACGGCTCCTCCAGCAGGTCGGCGAGCGTGTTGGCCGGACCGTTCGGCAGGTCGGCGGCGTCGAGCCGGGCGCGCCATTCCGCGGTGGTGCGGGCGCGCATGCCTTCGCGCACCACGTCGTACACCGCGTCGATGTTGGCGGCGCGCGCCGGCAAGGTGGCGAAGCGCGGATCGTCGATCAGCGCCGGCCGGTCCATCGCCGCGAACAGCCGCCGCCACTGTTCGTCGGTGACGGCGAGGACGCAGATATGCCCGTCGCTGGTGGCATAGGGACGGCGGTGCGGCGAGAGCATCCGCTCGTAGCCGAGGCCGAGCGACGGATCGCCGAGCGTGGCGCCCGCGAGGTGCTCGACGAGGGTGAAGGCGAGCATCGTCTCCATCATCGGCACGTGCACCTCCTGCCCGCGCCCCGTGCGCTCTCGGTGATAGAGCGCCATGCCGACCGCCGAGGCGAGGGTGATGCCGCACACCTTGTCGGCGAGCACCGTGGGCACATAGCGCGGCGCGCCGTCCGGCCCGGCGTTGAGGGCGGCGAGGCCGCATTGTCCCTGCATGACGTCGTCATAGGCCGGCACGTCGCGCAGCCGGCTGTCCTGGCGGAAGCCGGTGCCGGAGCCGTAGATCAGCCGCGGGTTGCGCGCCGACAGCGTGGGATAGTCGAGGCCGAGGCGGGCGGCGGCGCTGGTGCGGATGTTGTGGACGAACACGTCCGCGCCGTCGATCAGCCGCAGCAGCGCCGCGCGCGCCGCCGGCCGCTTGAGATCGAGGACGACGCTGCGCTTGTTGCGGTTGAGATTGAGGAAATAGGCGCCCATGCCGGGCGAGCGGCTCTGCCCGAGCTGCCGCACGGGATCGCCCGCCGGCTGTTCGATCTTGAGCACGTCGGCGCCGTAATCGCCCAGGATCTGCGTCGCAAGCGGACCCAGCACGTTCATCGTCAGGTCGATGACCTTGATGCCGTCGAGCGGTCCGGCCATCACGCGGTGTCCCGGGCATGGAGCATGCGCAGCGGCGCATCCCTTCGAAACAGGTCCAGCCCCAGCACCTCGCACCCGTCCTGTTCCACGCCGCCCTCCCGCGATCCTTGCGGCGCAGTCTCGCCCGCCGGGGGCGGCCACGCCAGATGCGCCGGCCCCGCGGCCGGGCGTGACGGCGCATACGTGCTGCCGGCCGGGCGCGGAGCGGCCGCATTGCGCCGCCCGGAGCGCCGCGACAGAGTGTTGCCATGCAATCCGACGACAGCGGGCCGGGGCCGGCATGGCCGGCGGACATCCACGACGTGCTGCGCGGCTTCGACGTGACGCAGGTCGCCTATGTGCCCGATGGCGGCCATGCGGAGCTGATCCGCCGCGCCCATGACGACGCGGCGATGCGCGCCATCCCGCTTACCACCGAGGAAGAAGGCGTGGCCCTGCTCGCCGGCGCCTGGCTCGGCGGGGCGCGCGGGGTGCTGCTGATGCAGTCGAGCGGTGTCGGCAACTGCGTCAACATGCTCTCGCTTGTCCGGACATGCCGCATGCCCTTCCTCGCGCTGGTGACGATGCGCGGCGAGTGGGGGGAGTTCAACCCGTGGCAGGTGCCGATGGGTGCGGCGACCGAGGGGGCGTTCGCGCTGATGCAGATACGCACGATGCGCGCCGACACGCCCGACGCGGTGCGCCCGACCGTCGCCGCGGCGGCGCAGATGGCCTATCTGGCGGAAATCCCGGTCGCGGTGCTGCTGTCGCAGCGCCTGATCGGCGCCAAGGTGTTCGTGAAATGACGCCGCCGCCGGACGCCGCGCCCCCGGGTCTCGACCGCCGCGCGGTGGTCGCCCGTCTTGTGCGCGACCGCGGCGCGTTGCTGGTGGTCAGCAGCCTGGGTGCGGCCACCTATGACCTCGCGGCGGCGGGGGACCATCCGCGCAATTTCTATCTGTGGGGCGGCATGGGTGGCGCGATGGCGATGGGCCTCGGCCTCGCCTTGGCGCAGCCTTCGGTGCCGGTGCTGGTGCTGGCCGGGGACGGCGAGGCGTTGATGGGCCTCGGCAGCTTCGCCACCATCGCGGTGCAGCGCCCGGCCAACCTGTCGGTCGTGATCCTCGACAACCGGCTGTACGGCGAGACGGGATCGCAGCACAGCCACACCGCCTGGGGCGTCGATCTGGCGGCGATCGCCGCCGGGTGCGGCGTGTCGGAGACGGCTACGGTGGACGACGACGCCGGGTTGGACCGCCTCGCCGCGCGCATCGTCCGGTCGGGCAACGGCCCGTGCGTGACGGTCGTGCGCATCGGCGGCGAGGAGATGCCGCGCTGCCTGCCGGTGCGCGACGGGGCGTGGCTGAAGGCGCGGCTGCGGGCGTCGCTCGATCTCGGCCCGCTCTGACGGCGGAATCGCGCCGACCGGACGGTGTCCGATCGAACCCGTCGGTAGGACTGGAATCTGTTAGCTCCCTGCCTATTTGCGGGCTATGTTGCGGTGCACCTACCGCGACGCAGCAAGCACGCGCAGACAGGGCTGGAGCCAAGCAGATGCTGACCATCGGAGACCGCTTTCCGTCTTTCAACCTGACCGCCGTCAAGGCCGGGCCGGCCGGGCTCGACCTCAAGACCTGCTTCACCGAGATCAACGACGCGACCGACGCGGGCAAGTGGAAGGTTGTGTTCTTCTGGCCGAAGGATTTCACCTTCGTCTGCCCGACCGAGATCGTCGCCTTCGGCAAGCTCGCCCGCGACTTTGAGGACCGTGACGCGGTGGTCTATGGCGTCTCCACCGACAACGAGTTCGTGCACGTCAACTGGCGCCTGAACCACGACGACCTGCGCAGCCTGCCGATCGCCATGCTGTCGGACATCAAGCGCGAGCTGTCGGCCGCCTGCGGCATCCTCGACAAGGCCGAGGGCGTGGCGCTGCGCGCGACCTTCATCGTCGATCCGGAAGGCATCATCCGCTTCGTCTCGGTCAACGACCTGTCGGTGGGCCGCAACCCGGCCGAGGTGCTGCGCGTGCTCGACGCGCTGCAGAGCGACGAGCTGTGCCCGTGCAACTGGAACAAGGGCGAGCCGACGCTGAAGGCCGCCTGATCCAGCCGCCCCTCCCCGCAATCCCGACGCGGCGCCGCCCGACCCCGTACGGCGGCGCCGCGCCGCAGGAGAGACGCATGTCGATCGAGACGCTGAAGAACCGACTGCCGGACTATGCCAAGGATCTGCGGCTGAACCTCGGCACCCTCGCGACCGAGCCGAGCCTGACGGCGCAGCAGCGCGCCGGCACCTTCGTCGCCGCCGCGCTCGCCACCCGCAACGCCGAGGTGATCCGCGCCGTCACCGCGGAGTTCGCCCCGCAGCTCGCGCCCGAGGCGCTGGCCGCGGCGCGCGCCGCCGCCGCCGTGATGGGCATGAACAACGTCTATTACCGCTTCACCCACCTGGTCGGCGGCGACTACCTCAACATGCCGGCGAAGCTGCGCATGAATGTCATGGCGCGGCCCGGCGTGGCCAAGGAGGATTTCGAGCTGTGGTCGCTCGCCGTCTCCGCGGTCAACGGCTGCGGGATGTGCATGGAGAGCCACGAGAAGGTCGTGCGCGCCGCCGGCCTCACGGCCGAGCAGGTGCAGAGCGCGGTCCGCATCGCGGCGGTCGTGCATGCCGTGGGCGCGGTGCTGGACGGCGAGGACGCGGTGGCGACGGAGCAGCTGGCGGCCGCCTGACCGCCTGCCCGATCCCGAAATCGTCAGGTGGAACGGGCGCGGTCGCACGGCCGCGCCCGTATCGCGCCCGCGTCATTCCGCCACAGCCGGAAAATCAGCGTGCGGCGGCATACAGCCATGGTAGAACGGCCATGCTCAACCTGCAGGGTCACAACCATGACGCGACGCACACGGGTTTTTCTTGCCACCACGGCCGTCGGGCTCAGCCTCGCCGGCGCCGCCTATGCGAACTTCCCCCGCCTGAACGCCGCCGAGGCCGACATACGCAACGCGATCGCCAACCTTCGCGCCGCGCCCGGCATCTATGAGGGCCACAAGGCCGCGGCGATGGACTTGCTGGAACGGGCCTATGGCGAGCTTCAGGCCGCAAAGGGCTCCGTCCGCTGAGCGGGCAGCCTGTCCGTCGGCCCATGGCGGCGGACGGACAGGCTCTATCCCCTGATGGCCGCGTAGACTTCCGCAGGCGGCGTCGCCGCCGCCAGCAGGCGGTCGATGTCGGCGG
>NZ_BANB01000749.1 GCF_000964365.1 Acidisphaera rubrifaciens HS-AP3
GGGCCGCGCACGGCGGGGCCGCGCGAGCGGTTGAGCAGCTTGAAATGGATGCCGGCCGCGTCGGCCGCGCGGCCCATCAGCCCGTCGAGCGCGTCGATCTCGCGCACCAGATGCCCCTTGCCGATGCCGCCGATCGACGGGTTGCAGGACATCGCGCCGATCGTGTCGAGACGCTGCGTCAGCAGCAGGGTCCGCGCGCCCATCCGCGCCGCCGCCGCCGCCGCCTCGCATCCGGCATGGCCGCCCCCCACCACGATCACGTCGTATCCCGCGCCCATCGCCTCCGTCCCGTCTTGCCTTATTTGCCGATGCAGAACCGGCTGAACACGACGTCTAGCACCGCCTCGACATCCACCGCGCCGGTGATCGTGCCGAGGGCGCGCAGACCGAGGCGCAGGTCTTCCGCCCGCAATTCCGCCAGATCGGCCCGCGTCGCCCGGACAAGGCAGCCCGCCAGACGGTCGAGCGCCGCGCGATGGCGGGCGCGCGTCAGCATCGGAGGCCCGGCGGTCGCCGTCAGCGCCGCCGCCCGCGCCGACAGCGCGTCCACGAGCGTGTCGATCCCCGCGCCCGTCAATGCGCTGACGGCAAGCACGTCCTCTTGCCTCCCGGCCGCGGGCGCGAGGTCGGTCTTGTTGACCACGCGCAGCCCGGCCGCCGGATCGGGGGGCGGCCCGTCCGCCTCGGCGACGGCGATGACGAGATCGGCGTCGGCCGCGCGCGCCCGCGCCCGTCGCCCGCCCTCCGCCTCGATCGGGTCGTCGGTCGCGCGCAGCCCGGCGGTGTCAAGCAGCGTGACCGGCACGCCGCCGAGCACGACACGCGCCTCGATCACGTCGCGCGTCGTGCCTGGCGCGGGGGCGACGATCGCCACGTCGCGGCCCGCGAGGCGATTGATCAGGCTGGATTTGCCCACATTCGGCGGCCCGGTGATCGCGAATACCAGCCCCTCGCGCAGCCGTTCGCCGCGCCGTCCGTCCGCCAGATGCCCGGCGACCTCGTCCCGCAGCGCCGCGATGGCGGCGGCGAGGCCCGCCTCCTCGTCCGGCGGCAGGTCCTCGTCCGGAAACTCGATCAGCGCCTCCGCCTGCGCCAGCATCAGGTGCAGGCGCGTGGCCCAGCCGTCATAGAGGGCGCGCAATCCCCCTTCGAGCTGCCGCAGCGCCTGCCGCCGCTGCGCGGTGGTCTCCGCCGCGACGAGGTCGGCGACCGCTTCGGCCTCCGTCAGGTCCATCCGTCCGGCGAGGAAGGCGCGGCGGGTGAACTCGCCCGGCTCGGCCGGACGGGCGCCGAGCGAGGCCAGCCGCGCCGCCACGTCCTCGATCACCGCGCGGCCGCCATGCAGCGAAAGCTCCGCCGCGTCCTCGCCCGTATAGCTTCCCGGCCCCGGCATCCAGACCACCAGCGCCTGATCGAGCAGCGCGCCCCCCGCGTCGCGCAGCCGCCGCAGCGCGGCCCGGCGCGGCGGCGGCACGC
>NZ_BANB01000748.1 GCF_000964365.1 Acidisphaera rubrifaciens HS-AP3
GGCTGCCGGAGCCCGCGCCGGGCGCCGCCATGCCGAGCCTCGCCCGGCGCGGGCGCGGGGCGACGCTCAACCCGCCCGTCCGCTACGACGCACGGACGACGGCGGCCTTCGACGACGGCTGGCAGACGCTGGAGACCGGGTTCGCCGACCTGCCGCCGCTGCCGACCACCCTGACGCGCGACGCGAGCCGGTCGGTCATCAGCTACAACACCAGCCCCGATATCGGCTTCGACCGCGCGGTGAACCCGTATCGCGGCTGCGAGCATGGCTGCATCTACTGCTATGCGCGCCCGACGCATGCCTATCTGGGCTACTCGCCGGGCCTCGATTTCGAAACGAAGCTGATCTACAAGCCCGACGTCGCGGAGCTGCTGGAACGCGAGCTGCGCAAGCCGGGCTACGTGCCGCGCGTGCTGGCGCTCGGCTCCAACACCGATCCCTATCAGCCGGTCGAGCGCACGCTGAAGCTCACGCGCGGCGTGCTCGACGTGCTCGACCGGTTCAATCATCCGGTCAGCATCGTCACGAAATCGGCCGGCGTGCTGCGCGATCTCGACATCCTCGGCCACATGGCATCGCGCGGGCTGGCACGGGTCTATCTGTCCGTCACCACGCTCGATCCGGTGCTGGCGCGGCGGATGGAGCCGCGCGCAGCCTCGCCCGCCCGACGGCTCGCGGCGATCAGCGAGCTGACGCGCGCGGGCGTGCCGGTGGGCGTGCTGGCGGCGCCGATGATCCCCGGCCTCAACGACGCCGAACTCGAACGCATCCTGGAAGCCGCGTCGCGCGCGGGCGCGCGCCATGCCGGCTACGTGCTGCTGCGTCTGCCGCACGAACTGCGCCAGATGTTCGAGGCGTGGCTGATGGAGCATTTCCCCGACCGGGCGCGCCATGTGCTGAACCTCGTGCGCGAGACGCGGGCCGGCGGACTCAATGACGCGCGCTTCCATCACCGCTTCACCGGCAGCGGCGTCTATGCCGACCTGCTGCTGCGCCGCTTCACGCGGGCGGCGCGTCAATGGGGGCTGGAGGAGACGCGCGAGGGGCTGGTCACCGAGGCGTTCCGCGTCCCCGGCCCGCCGAAGGCCGGCCTCGCGGAAGCCCAGCTTTCCCTGCTGTAGCGCCAGGGTGCCGCCAGCAGCAGCGGACCGCCGAGCCCGGCCGCCATCAGCGCGACGGCGAGACGCGGGAAATCCGCCGCCGTCCAGGCGAGCCCCGCCGTGAGCAACGCGGCCTTCGCCAGCCCGATGGTGATCGTGTTGAGCAGATAGATCGCGAAACTGCCCCGGCCGAGCGCCAGCAGCACCCGGTCGCGCCGCACGGACCCCGCCGCCACGGCCCCATGCAGCGCGGGCATGGCGAGCAGCCCCGCCAGCAGCAGCGTCACGCGCCCCGCCGCCCCGGCGTCGATCCGCCCGGCCGGCACCGCGCCCGCCACGATCCCCGCAAGCAACACCAGGAGCAGCAGGAAGCAGACGGGCCAGACGCGGTCCCGCCAGCGGGTCCATGCCGTATCGTGCCGCCCCGCCGCGACGCCGGCGGCGAAGAACACGGCATAGCCGCCGACCCGGTCCGCCCAGAGCAGCGGCGGCAATGGCAGCAGGAACAGCAATCCCGCCAGCAAAAGCGCCCGTCCCGGCCCGAGATAGCGCAGCAGCGGCGGCAGGGCGGCGGCACAGGCGAACAGCACCGCCAGATACCAGACCGACCCCGCCGGACTGTCGCCCGTCCGCCAGAACAGCGCCGCCAGCCCGGCGCCGAACGAGGCCGGGACATGATCGACGGCCACGATGCGCGCCGCCGCCAGCTTGCCCGCCAGGATCAGCAGGCCGAACGCCGCATAGGGCACCAGCAGCCGCCGCGCCCGCCCGCGCAGATACGGCCAATAGGCAGCGGGGGGGCCGGCCAGCGCCGCCGCCAGGCCGCTGAGGTAGAAGAACAGCGGCATGTGGAACGAATAGACCGCCGCCCGCAGCGGCTCGTACCAGGTCAGCCCCGCCGGTTCGGCCCGTGCGACGAGATGGCCGAAGACCACCAGCACGATCGCCAGCCCCTTCGCCCGCTCGATGTCCTCGCGCCGCGCTGCCACACTTATATATAGGCGATCCGCCCAGCGGTACTTCAACCATGACGTGCGGTTGCCCGACTCATCGCGGGCACGCATCCTGCCGCCATGCCGAACTGGACGATCGAGC
>NZ_BANB01000747.1 GCF_000964365.1 Acidisphaera rubrifaciens HS-AP3
GCAGCACGCGCAGGCCCGACGTGCCGGCCATGGCGCCGGACAGCGCGGCGGGCGCGCCGTCGGTGCTGCCGTCATCGACCACCCAGACCGGCGTCCAGTGCGCCAGCGCGGCGGCGACCGTCGGCGCCAGCAGCGGCCCCGCGTCATAGGCCGGGATCAGGACGAGATGCCGCGCGGTCACGGCGGCGTGCCGTCCAGCGCCGCCAGCGCCCGGCTGATCGCCGCATAATAGGCGTCATAGGTCGCGGCGAAGGCGGGATCGGTCATCCCCGCCGCCCGCCACGCGGCCAGCGGCCGGCGCGCGGCGAGGATGGCCCGGTAGCGGCCGGCGAAATACGCGGCGTTGCGGTCCGCGTCGATATAGCGGGGATCGGCGAAGATCCGGTCGAAATCGGGCTGGTACGAGCCGAACATGGGATCGTCGTAGAACGCGAGGCCGACATCGGTGTCGTAGATCGCGTTCGGCGTCTGCACCGGCCGCGCGAGCGCGAGCGCGCCCGCCCGCGCGGGCAGCATGCCCCAGTCGCGCAGCGACCGCCGGTCGGCCGCGTCGCGGAAGGCCGCCGCCGGATCGGCGGCCAACGCGTCGTTGG
>NZ_BANB01000746.1 GCF_000964365.1 Acidisphaera rubrifaciens HS-AP3
CGGAGGCGGTCCGGGCAGCGCCGCCACGGGGCGCGGAGCGGGCGGAGGGGGAGCGCGGCAGGTCGTCGGCGTCGGCGGTGGCCGTGCGTGCGGCGGCTGGCATGGAACTCCCGTATCCCCGGTCTGCGCGCCGCTCGGCATGCGGCGAGTCTGAAGCGCCCTGCTTCACAGGGCACGCCAAGCATAGGTCGGAACTGGTTGATCGGGCGAGGGCAAACGCCGGACATGGAGACGGGGCGGGGGCACTGGCCCCCGCCCCGTGGCAGGCAGGTCACGCGGGCGGCGCGTGAGCGCCCCCGGTCAGGCGCGCGGGCCGGCGCCCACGCGGGTCAGCGGCGGATCAGAACACCTGTTCGCCGTGGAGGACGATATCGAGTCCCTCG
>NZ_BANB01000745.1 GCF_000964365.1 Acidisphaera rubrifaciens HS-AP3
CCCCGGTGGCGGCGACCGCCGCCGCGACGGCGGCCTCCAGCGCCGCCTCGTCCATCGCCGCCGGCAGGAAGCCCTCGATCACCGCGATCTCGGCCTCCTCCTTCTCCGCGAGTTCCGGGCGGTTGCCCTGCCGGTAAAGCTCCGCCGCCTCGCGGCGCGACTTCACCATGCCGCGCAGCAGGGCGACGATCTCCTCGTCCGGAATCGCCGTGACCCCCTTCGGCCGGGCCGCGATGTCGGCGTCCTTCAGCCGGGCGTTGATCAGCCGTAGGGCGGACACCCGGTCCGCCTCCCGCGCCAGCATCGCCGCCTTCAGCGCCGCCGTGATGTCGTCACGCAGTCCCATGCCCGTGTCTCCCTGTTCCGGCCGCTTTTCTGGGAAACGACTTCCCAGACGCCGCAGTCTCGGCTAAGTCCGGGAAATCTTCTCCCATAGGGGCCGGAGTACGTCGATGCGCTTGTCGGTAGATCAGATCATAGACCGGCTCGGGGGCGCCGAGGCAGCCGCGAAGCTCGCGGGCGTCGGGACCGAGGCGGTGCGCAAATGGCGGCAGGCGCAGGCGATCCCGCCGCGCCACTGGTCGGCGATCGTCGCCGCCGGCGACCTCCGCTACGAGGATCTGTCCGACGGGCGCGAGGCGGCCGAGGGCGGCCCCCC
>NZ_BANB01000744.1 GCF_000964365.1 Acidisphaera rubrifaciens HS-AP3
TGACGATGCGCGAGCAGCGCCGGATCGTGCGGCAGGTGCGGGCGGTGCGGCGGCTGGTGTCGGTCGCCGTCTGGACGCTGGTCGCGATGGTGGTGCAGGTCGTGCTGCTGGGCCTTCCCGGGCGCGCGAAGGTGCATTTTCCCCGCGTCTACTGGGCGTGGGTGGCGCGCCTGCTCGGCATGCGGGTGCGTGTGATCGGTGCCGGCGCGGGCGGCCAAGCCCGATCGACGGGCGGCGGCACGCCGGCGCGCCCGGTGATCTTCGTCGCCAATCATTGCTCCTGGCTCGACATCCCGGTGCTCGGTGGCCGGCTGCCGGGCTGCTTCGTGTCCAAGGACGAGGTGGGACGCTGGCCCGTCGTCAGCACCATCGCCCGGCTCGGCCGCACGGTGTTCGTCACCCGCCGCCCCGGCCGCACGGCCGACGAGCGCGACGTGATGCAGGCGCGGCTGGCCGCCGGCGACAACCTCGTGCTGTTCCCCGAGGGCACCAGCTCCGACGGCTCGCGCGTGCTGCCGTTCCGCACCTCGTTCTTCGCGGTCGCGGTCCCGGGCGGCGGCATACGGCAGGGCGCCGGGTCGGCCCCGCCGGGCACGCCCGCGCCGCTGATCCAGCCGGTCTCGTTGGTCTATGACCGCATGGGCTGGCTGCCGACCGGACGGGCGACCCGCAGCATCTTCGCCTGGTACGGCGACATGGACCTCGCCTCGCATTTCTGGCGCCTCGCCCAGCTCAGCGGCCTGCGGGCGACGGTGCTGCTGCATACGCCGGTCGATCCCGCGAGCTTTCCCGACCGCAAGGCGCTGGCGCGGGCGGTATGGTCGGCCGTCGCCGACGGTGCGGCGACCCTGCGGCAGAACCGGCCCGCCCGCCCGCTCGAGACGGCGGCCGCCGCCCCCGGCGACCGGCCGGTCCCGGATGCCGGCGC
>NZ_BANB01000743.1 GCF_000964365.1 Acidisphaera rubrifaciens HS-AP3
GGCGCCGGGGCGCGGGACGGGACGGCGGGTCGTGGCGTGGGCGGGGCCGGAGAGCGGCCCGATGGTGCTCATCAACACGGTCCATTCTGCCGGCCGGGCCTGCCGCCCGGCATGTTGTGCCGCCCCCCGCCCGCGGCGGCGATGCGCAAACGCGCAGAAACGGCCGCATCCGCGCTGGCACGAGGGTTGCGCCTGCGCCGGCAGAGTGACGCCCAAACCTTAACGCGCTGCTGGTAAGGACCCACCCGTGCCAACGCCCCGCTTTCATCCCGCCGCGTGCCTGCTGCTCCTGCTCATCGCCGCCACGCTCGGCGCGGTGCATCCCGCCCGCGCGCAGGTGCGGATCAAGGACATCGCCGACGTCGAGGGCGTGCGCAGCAACCAGCTTGTCGGCTACGGCCTCGTCGTCGGGCTGAACAACACCGGCGACCGGCTCTACAATGCCGTGTTCACCCGCCAGTCGCTGATCGGCATGCTGGAGCGGATGGGCGTGAACACGCGCGACCAGATCGCGCTCCTCAACACCCGCGACGTGGCGGCGGTGATGGTGACGGCCGACCTGCCCGCCTTCGCCCGCAGCGGCAGCCGGATCGACGTGACGGTCTCTGCCCTCGGCGACGCGACGGACCTGACCGGCGGCACGCTGGTGGTGGCACCCCTGCTCGGCGCCGACGGCGAGGTCTATGCCGTGGCGCAGGGTGAGCTCGCGACCGGCGCCATCGCCGCCCGCGGGGCGGCGGCCTCCGTCACGCGCGGCGTGCCCACGGTCGGCCGCATCTCCAACGGCGCCACGGTGGAACGCGCGGTGCCCTTTCGGCTCGACCACGCGAGCGTGCTGCATCTCGACCTGCGCAATCCCGACCTCACGACGGCGCACCGCATCGCCGAGGCGATCAACCACGCGCTCGGCGACCATCTGGCGCGCGCGACCGACCCGCGCACCGTCCTGCTCGACCTTGGGGGCCGCGATCCGATCGACGCGCTGGCGCATATCGAGGATCTGCCGATCGAGCCGGACAGCCCGGCGATCGTGGTCATCGACGAGTCGACCGGCACGGTCGTGATGGGCGCGAACGTGCGCATCAGCACGGTCGCGATCGCGCAGGGCAACCTGACCATCCGCGTCACCGAGACGCCCGAGGTCGCGATGCCCGCGCCCTTCACCAACGGCCAGCCGACGGTGGTGCCGCGGACCAACATCCAGATCGACGATCAGCACAACCGCAAGCTCGGTATCCTGCGCGGCAGCGTCACGCTGCGTGACCTGGTCGCCAACCTCAACGCGCTCGGCGTCGGGCCGCGCGACCTGATCAGCATCCTGCAGGCGGTCAAGGCGGCCGGCGCGCTGCAGGCTGACCTGAAGGTGCGGTGATGGCGGCCGCACGCCTCCTGCCGGCCGCGACACCGGTGACGGACCTGCCGCCGGCGACGGTCGCGCGCCTCGCGGCGACCGCGCAGCGTTTCGAGGCGCAGGCGATCGGCCAGCTGCTGCAGCCGATGTTCGATACCGTCGACACCTCCTCCGGCCCGTTCGGCGGCGGCGCGGGCGAGCAGACATGGCGGCCGATGATGGTGAGCGAGTTCGCCAAGCGCATCGCGGCGGCCGGCGGCATCGGCCTCGCCGCGCCGGTGCTGCAGGCGCTGATCCACGCACAGGAACAAAAGGAACAGGCACCACGATGACACATGCGCTGATACAGGCGGCCCGCCAGCTAGGCGCGGCGCTGGAGGCGGAGAACGCGGCCCTCGCCGCCCTCGACGTGGCACGCGCGACCGCGCTGCTGCCAGCCAAGACACAGGCGACGGACGCCTTCCTCGCCGCGCAGTCACTGGCGCGCGCGGGCATGCCGCTCGGCATCAGCGCGGCGGAGGCGACGGCCCTGTCGCAGCGCCTCGCCACGCTGGCCGAGGAAAACAAGCGCCTGCTGTCGCACGCGCTGCGCGTGCAGGGCCGGGTCATCCGGCTGCTGGCCGACGCGGTGGCGCCCCACCCCGCCCACCAGGGCGGTCGCTACGGCGCGGGCGGCGCCCCCGCGCGCCCCGCCGGCGCGTCGCCGATCGCGATGTCGGCGCGGGTCTGAGCGCGGCTTTCCGCCGCCAGGGCGTGCATGCTAGGGCGACGGCATGAACGTGACGCGCGGCTTTCATCTGCTGCTTCCCACGCCCGCCGAGCAAAGCGCCGGGGGTCACCGCTTCGGCGCCGAACTCGCGGCAGCACTGCGCGACGGCGGACATGCGGTGGACCTGCACGTGCTGCCCGGCCGCTTCCCCGTGCCGGACGACGCGACCATACGGGCCGCGACCGCGTGGCTCGCCGCCCGGCCGGCCG
>NZ_BANB01000742.1 GCF_000964365.1 Acidisphaera rubrifaciens HS-AP3
GGTCGGGTGGGCGACGGCGCAGGTGACGGTGCGGCGGTGGCTGCGTCGCCTGCCGTGAGCGCGGGCGCGGGCTGATGCGCCGGCTGCTGCGCCTGGGCGGCGTCCTTCTCGGTCTCGCGGTGCTGGCCTGGACGGCGGGCCTCGCATGGTTCATCCACGCCGCCAACGAGACGCCGACGATTCCCGCGCGGGCCGACGGGATCGTGGCGCTGACGGGGGGAGCGGATCGGGTGGAGACGGCCATGCGTCTGCTGGCGGACGGGCGCGCCGGCAAGCTGCTGGTCACCGGCATCGGCGGCGGGGCGGAGCTGCCGGAACTGGCGCGCCGCGCCGGGGTGGACGCGGCGTCGCTCGCGGGGCGGGTGACGCTCGACCGGACCGCGACCTCGACCCGCGCCAACGCGACGGCGACCGCGCTGTGGGCGCGGGCGAACGACATACGCAGCCTGATCGTCGTGACCGCCGGGTATCACATGGCGCGCGCGCTGACGGAGCTATCGCGGGCGCTGCCGGCGGTGCGGCTGCTGCCGGTGCCGGTGATGCCGCCGGCGATGCGCGGGCCGGGCGGGTTGCGCGACGCGGCGACGCTGCGGCTGATGGCGGAGGAATACATGAAATATCTGGCCGCGGCGGCCGGCCTGTCCGGCCCGCTGTCCGGCCACGGCTGGCTGCATGCCGGCCGGGTGCCGTCGACCGCCTCCGCGCCACCGCCCGACGCGCCGACCCGCGCCCCCGCGTGGGCCGGATGAAGGCGATCCGGTCGGGGGCGTTCCTCGTCTATTTCGTGGCCGTGACGCTGGTGCTGCTGGTGCCGGCGACGGTGCAGCGGGTGCTGTCACGGCCGGCGCGGCGGCAGAACCGGGCGCTGGCCTGGGCGCAGCGCTGGGCGCGCACGGTCGTGTGGGGGACGCGGACGCTGTGCGGCGTCACATGCCGGCTGGAGGGGGCGGAGCACGTGCCGCACGGGCCGGCGCTGATCGCCGCGCGGCACGAAAGCGCGTTCGATGCCTTTATCTGGCTGCTGGTGCTGCCGCGCTGCACCTATGTCGTCAAGCAGGAGCTGGCGCGGATACCGCTGCTCGGCAAGGTGATCCGGGCGGCCGGGATGATCGCGGTCGATCGCGCGGCGGGGGCGCAGGCGCTGCGGCGCATGGCAGCGGACGTGGAGACGGCGCTGGCGGCCGGCTTCCAGGTGGTGATCTTCCCCGAGGGCACGCGCGTGGCGCCCGACGCGCCCGTGGTGCTCCAGCCCGGCATCGCGCTGCTGGCGGCGCGGCTGGACGTGCCGATCCACCCGGCGGCGACGGATTCGGGGCGGCTGTGGACGCGGCGGACGCTCGACAAGCGGCCGGGGACGATCCGTCTCGCGCTCCGCCCGGCGCTGCCGCGCGGCCTGTCGCGGGCCGCGCTGATGACGGCGCTGGCGGCGGGGATGCGGCTCGATCCTGTGGATAAGTCTGTGGGATGATGCGTCCCGCGGCTCGCAGGGCGCTGTAGCCTCAAATCGTAATCAGCTGACTTAGATCAGATTTTTTCCGGATCAGGGCTGTTCGCGGCGGTTGATGGACGGCTGGGGATGACGTGCGGCGGCGCGCGCTGTGATAAGCACGCCCGCCCCTTTGGTCCGGAACGTCCCGCATGCGCCGTCTCGCCTGGCTGATCGCTCTGCTCGTCGTGCTCGGGG
>NZ_BANB01000741.1 GCF_000964365.1 Acidisphaera rubrifaciens HS-AP3
GAGGGCGACCAGCCGCGGCATCTGCCGGCGCGCCAGCACGGCGAACGCCGCCTGATCGCCCGTGCCCGCGCGCAGCATCAGCGCCTCGTCGCTCAGCGCCTCGATCCCGCCGCCGCCCTGTGCCGCCTCGGCCGCCGCCTGTTCTGCCGCCATGCCCCTGCCTGTCCGCGCCCGTCGGGTCGGTTAGGTATCGTACAGCCATGGGTGAGCGTGTCGTGTTCATCCGCGTGCGGTTTCTATACGCCGCAGTGTCCGCCCGCCCATGGGCCATCCGCATAGCTAGCGCGCAAACGTGTCTGCCGTGTGTCGAAGCGTGGCGCGCCCGCATCGGCGCCGGCGGCGGCTCCCCGCTCAGTCGGCGGCGGCCAGCAGCCGCTGCGCGAGCTTCAGATGCGGGCGGTCGATCATCTTGCCGTCGAGTGCCATCACCCCGGCATCCGGGCGGGCGGCGAAGGCGTCGCGCACCCGCCGCGCCCAGTCGAGCCGCCCGGCGTCGGG
>NZ_BANB01000740.1 GCF_000964365.1 Acidisphaera rubrifaciens HS-AP3
CGCTGTTCCCGCAGGTCGGGCTCAACGCGAGCGTGGCGCGCGAGAAGCTGAGCCCCACCACCTTCGGCCTGTCGCCGAGCGCCTTTCCGCTGCCGCCCAACTTCAATCTCTATCAGGTCGGCCCGACCGTGAGCTATGCGCTCGACCTGTTCGGCGCCACGCGCCGGCAGATCGAAAAGGACGCGGCGCTCGCGGAGCTGCGGGCCCATGAACTCGATGCCGCTACCCTGACCCTGTCCGGCAACACCGTCCTGGAGGCCATCGACTTGGCCTCGGCCGAGGCGCGCATCCGCGCCGCCGACGACATCGTGGCGCTGGACCGGCAGAACGTGGCGCTCGTCGCCACGGCGCGGGCGGCCGGCAGCGTGCCGGACAGCGACGTGATCCTGACGCAGAGCCAGCTGGCCGCCGACGAGACGCTGCGTCCGACGCTCGATCAGGAGGCGAGTGTCGCCCGGCACGCGCTCGCGGTGCTGCTCGGACGCGCGCCGGCGGCCTTTGTGCCGCCGGGACTGCGGCTGACGGACCTGACGCTTCCGCCCGGGCTGGGCGTCAGCCTGCCGTCCCGGCTCGTGCATCAGCGGCCCGACATCCTCGCGGCCGAAGCCAACCTGCACGCGGCGAGCGCGCAGATCGGCATCGCGACGGCGCAGCTTTATCCGGCCGTGACCCTCTCGGCCGGCATCAGCAGCGCGGCCCTGCAGCCGGGCCAGCTCTTCAACCCGTCGACGCTGATCTGGAGCATCGCGGCGGGCCTCGCCCAGCCGGTGTTCGACGGCGGGATGCGCGAGAGCGAGCGCCAGGCCGCGCTGGCCGGCTTCCGGGCGGCAGCGGCCGACTATCAGCAGACGGTGCTGGACGCCTTCCGTCAGGTGGCCGACCTGCTGCAGGCACTCGTCCACGACGCCGACTTGGTCGCGGCGCAGAAACGGGCGGTCGACACCGCCGCGCAGGCCGTGGCCCTGCAGCGTTACAGCTACGCGCGCGGCGCCAGCGGCCTGCTGGACCTGCTCGACGTGCAGCGGCAGTATCAACACGCCCTGCTCGGGTTCATCCAGGCGCAGGCGCAGCGGCTGCGGGATACGGCGCAGCTCCTCGTGGCGATGGGCGGCAGCCCGCCCCCCGAGCTGCTCTCCGCCGCGCACTGATGCGCCCGCCGCGGCCGGACCGCGGGGCGCCGCCACCGGGCAACGGGCCACCGAGGGAAAAGGGACAAGGCATGGCAGCGACGGACGGACCGCAGGACGCGGCGCGCCCGCAGGACCGGTTCTGGGCCGCCGAGCGGCTCGGCGGCGTGCCGCGCATGGAGACGCATTTCGGCCGGCGCATGCGGTGCTTTCCCGAACGACCACTCTCCCTGGCGGCGATGCTGGCGGCGCAGGTCGCGCGCGATCCCGCCCGGGCCGCCATCGCCGAAGGACCACTTACGCTGAGCTACGGCGAGCTCGACGCCCGCGCGGCGCGGCTCGCCGCCGGCCTTGCCGCCCGGGGCATCGCCGCCGGCGACCGCGTGGCGCTGTTGCTGGGCAATTGCTGGGAGTTCCTGGCGCTGCTGTTCGCGTGCGCGCGGCTCGGTGCCATCGTGGTGCCGATCGGCACGCGCCAGCGCATGGCCGAGCTTGCCTTCCTGCTGGACGACTGCGGCGCCAAGATCCTGGTGTTCGAGGCCGCCTATGCCGATGCGGTCCCGCCCCCGGCCATGCTCGCCGCCGCCCCGCTGCTAGTAGCGACCCGCGGCGAAGTCGCCGGCGCGACGCCGTTTGCCGCCCTTATGGACGGGAGCGGCGCCGAACGCGCCGCGGTCCCGGCTGACGAGGAGGCGACGGCGGTGCTCCTGTATACGTCGGGCACAACCGGCCGGCCGAAGGGGGCGTGCCTGACGCATCTGGGCCTCGTGCACTCGGCCCTGAGCTTCGCCCGCTGCTTCGCGCTCGACGATGCGGATCGGGGGCTGGTGGCGGTCCCGCTGGCGCACGTGACCGGGCTGGTCGGCGTCGCGCTTACGACCCTCGCGGTCGGCGGCTGCGTCGCGCTGATGCACGCGCCATACAAGACGGACGCGTTCCTCGCGCTGCTGGCGGAGGCGCGGGTCAGCTTCACGATCCTGGTGCCGGCGATCTACACGCTTTGCGCCATGCATCCGGACCTCCCCCGCCACGACCTGTCGGCGTGGCGGGTCGGCGGCTTCGGCGGCGCGCCGATGCCGGTCGCGACCATCGCCCGCATGGCCGAGGCGCTCCCCGCGCTGCAGCTGCTCAACGCCTATGGCGCCACGGAGACGACGTCGCCGGCGACCATCATGCCGCGGTCCTGCTGGCGGGACCAGATGGACAGCGTGGGACAGGTGGTCCCGTGCGGCGAACTGCGCGTCCTGGATGAGGACGGACAGCCGGTGCCCCCCGGGACAGCCGGCGAATTGTGGATCGCGGGTCCCATGGTGGTCCCGGGGTACTGGAACCGCCCCGAGGCGAACCGGGCCGAGTTCGCCAACGGTTTCTGGCGGTCGGGCGATATCGGCTCGATGGATTCCGGCGGCTTCGTCCGGCTGTTCGACCGGCGCAAGGACATGATCAACCGCGCGGGGTACAAGATCTTCAGCGCGGAGGTCGAAGGCGTGCTCAGCGCGCTGGCCGGGGTGCAGGAATGCGCGATCGTGGGGCGGCCCGATCCGGTGCTCGGCGAACGTGTGCATGCCTTCGTCGTGCCGGCGCCCGGATGCGTGCTCGACGGCGACGCCGTGCGCGCGCACTGTGCCGGGCTGCTGGCCGACTACAAGGTGCCCGAGACGGTGACGATCGATGCGGCGCCTTTGCCGCGCAACGCCAACGGAAAAATCCTCAAGGCGGCGCTGCGCGAACGGCTCGCCAGGGCCTGAGCGATTCACGTGAAGCCGGACGACGGAGGCGCTTCACGTGAAGCCATCCCAGTGGAACTGCGCGCGCGGCTGGACGCCTATGCCGCCCTGTTGCTGCGCTGGAACGCGCGCATCAACCTGATCGGACCGTCCACCATCGCGTCGATCTGGCAGCGTCATATCGATGACAGCCTGCAACTGGCGCCGCTGTGTCCCGCGGGCGCCGGCGGCGCCGCGGATCTCGGTTCGGGGGCCGGTTTTCCCGGCCTCGTTCTGGCGCTCGCGACCGGCCGCTCCTTCACCCTGGTGGAAGCCGACCGTCGAAAGGCCGCCTTTCTGGCCGAGGCGGTACGTGTCACCGGCGCACCCGCCCGCGTCGCCTGCGCCCGCATCGCGGACCTTGCCCCGCTCGGCGCGACCCTGATCACCGCGCGCGCGCTCGCGCCGCTGCCGGACCTGCTTGCCCTCGCCGTGCCGCACTTGGCCGCCGGCGGCGTGCTGCTGCTGCCCAAGGGGGCGCAGGCGTCCGCCGAATTGACGAACGCGCGACGCGGGTGGCACATGCGGGTCGACGCCTTCCCGAGCCGCACGGCGCGGGAGGCGACCATCCTCCGACTGAGCGAGCTGCGCCGTGTCGAGCCATCCACTCCCGAGCGGCACGCGACGTCCTGACGGCGCCGCGACGCAGCGTCCGCGCATCATCGCGATCGCCAACCAGAAGGGCGGGGTCGGCAAGACGACTACGGCCGTCAATCTGGCAACCGCGCTCGCCGCGGCCGACCGCGAGGTGCTGCTGATCGACGCCGATCCGCAGGGTAACGCCTCCACCGGGCTCGGGCTGCCGCGCACCGGCCGGGCGCCCGGCACCTACGCGCTGCTGCACGATCCGGCGAGCCTGCACGAGGCGATCCGGCCGACCGGCATTCCCGGCCTGTCGATCATCCCGGCCGAGCCGGACCTCGCCGGGGCCGAGGTCGAGCTGGTTGACATGCCGGAGCGCGAGCGGCGCCTCCGCCTCGCCCTGGCGCCGCTGCTGGACGCGCCCTCGGACCGTTACGTGCTTCTGGACTGCCCGCCCAGTCTCGGGCTGCTGACCCTCAACGCGCTGGTCTGCGCCGACAGCGTGCTGGTGCCGCTGCAATGCGAATTCTTCGCGCTGGAGGGCCTGACCCATCTGACGCAGACGATCGAGCGCGTGCGGGCCGGCCTCAACCCGCGCCTGCGCCTGCACGGGATCGTGCTGACGATGTACGATCGGCGCAACAACCTGTCCGAACTGGTGGCCGCCGATGCCCGGAGCTTCTTTGGTGACGACGTGTACGAGACGGTGATCCCGCGCAACATCCGCATCTCCGAGGCGCCGAGCCACGGCAAGCCCGTGCTGCTCTACGATTTTCGCTCGCCGGGCGCGCAGGCCTATGTGCGCCTCGCCGGCGAGCTGCTGCGGCGCGAGCGGGCCGGCGCATGACCGCGCGCACCCC
>NZ_BANB01000739.1 GCF_000964365.1 Acidisphaera rubrifaciens HS-AP3
CGGCTCGCGCCGTCCCTTCAGCACGATGTCGCCGATCGGACGCACGTCGCGCTCGCCCGCCGCGTCCACGGTCGCGGCGGAGACGCAGCAGCGCGTGCCGAAATACTTGTTCAGGCCTTCGAGCCGCGCGGCGGTGTTCACCGCATCACCCAGCGCCGTATATTTCAGCCGCCGTGTCGCGCCGAGGTTGCCGACCAGCGCCGGTCCGCTATGCAGCCCGATGCGGGTATGTCCGAACGGCACGCCGTCGGCCGCCTGCCGCGCGCGGAACGCCTCGACGAATGCAGCGACGGCGCGGGCGGCGTCGATGCCGCGCCGCGCGTGATCGGGCTGTTCGACCGGCGCGCCGAACAGCGCATGCAGCCCGTCGCCGGCGAAATCCACCACCAGCCCGCCGTGGCGCAGGATCACGTCGCAGACGCCGTCGAAATACGCGTTGAGGATCGGCGCCAGCGTGGCCGGGTCGGCGCCCTCGGCAAAGGTCGTGAAGCCGGCGATGTCGCTGAAGAAGAACGTCATGTCCCGCCGCTCGCCGCCGAGTTCTGGCATGCGGCCGGTGGCGATCAGCCGCTCGATCACGCTCGGTGCCAGATACAGGCCGAAGACGCGGCGGATATGGCGCTGGTCGCGGTCGCTGAAGATGAAGCGGAAGCCGACCATCAGGCCAAAGGCCAGCAGCGCCGCGCCGACCGCCTCCAGCAGCGGCGCGGCCAGCCCTGCCTGCAGCAGCACCGTGTTGACGGCCGCGATCGCCGTCAGCAGCAGGAGCAGCAGCCCCGTGCCCCAGGCCAGCGGCAGGCCGAGGGCCGCCATCGCCGCCAGCGTCGCCGCCGCGACCACCCCCGCGTCGCGGGCCGGCCCCGGCAGCGCACGCAGCGT
>NZ_BANB01000738.1 GCF_000964365.1 Acidisphaera rubrifaciens HS-AP3
GCGGCCTGTGCACTGATTGCGGCGTCTCGCGCACCGCAGCACCCAAGCGCTGCGCCACCGCCTGCCAGTTCATCCAGCCCGACTATCCGGCGGCTGAGCGGCGCGTGCATGGCCGCGAGCGCGACCCGGCGCGCGGCGACGAGCGTTTCTTCGGCCCCTACCGCCGCATGCTGCGCGCGGCGCTGGTGCCGGCGCTCGCCGGCGCGCAATGGACCGGCATCGCGACGCGCATCGGCGCGCGGCTGCTGGAGACCGGCGCCGTCGATGCGGTGCTGACCATGGCGGCCGACCCCGCCGACCGCTGGCGCCCCATGCCGGTCCTCGTCACCCGGGCGGAGGACATGGCCGCCTGCCGCGGCATGCGCATGGGCTACGCGCCGCTGCTGGCGCTGCTGGAACCCGCGATCGCGCAGGGCCACCGTCGCATCGCGCTCATCGGCATCCCCTGCCAGGTCTATGCCCTGCGCGCGCTGGAGGCGGAGCTTGGCCTCGACCGCCTCTATGTCATCGGCACGCCGTGTTCGGACAACACGACGACCGAGCGGTTCCACGAATTCCTGTCGCTGCTCGACGACGAACCGGCGCGGGTGACGTATCTGGAGTTCTGCACCGACTTCCATGTGGAGCTGCGCTACGACGACGGGCGGGTGCGGCGCGTGCCGTTCCTGCGCCTGCCGATCGCGAAGCTGCCGCCCGACTTCTTCCCGCTGACCTGCCGGACCTGCGTCGACTACACGAACGTGCTGGCCGACATCACCGTGGGCTACATGGGCGGCGACGGCGTGCAGTGGCTGCTGGTGCGCAACGAGCGCGGCGAGGAGCTGCTCCGCCTGCTCGGCGACGAGGTGCGGCTGTCCGAACCGGGCAGCGGCGGGCGGCGGCGCGGCTCCGTCGCCGGCTTCGTGAAGGTGACGATCAAGGCGGCGGGCGGGCTGCCGGTGCGCGGCATGCCGGACTGGGTGCGCCCGATCGCCGCGTGGCTGATGCCGCGCATCGGCCCGCGCGGGCTGGAGTTCGCCCGCGCCCGCATCGAGATGAAGGCGGCCGAGACGGTCCTGCACCTGCGCGCCCACCATCCGCGCCGCATGCGCCGCATGATCCCCGCCCATGTCTGGCGCCTCGTGGCCCCCTATGGCCTCACGCCCGCGCCCGGCGAGACGGACACCCCGCCGTCCGTATCGGCCGCTCCATTGGCCGACCCACCGGTTGCCGGTCACTGACCCGGACGCACCGGCCCTGCGTCCGCCAACCTCCGTCCCATCCGCGAACCTCCGTCCCCGGGCGCACGCCCCGCCCCGGCCCGATTCTCAGTCCGCCGCCGCGCCGGCGGTGAGGAGCGCGGCGGGGCGACCATGGGGCGCGAGGGCGACGCGGTTGCGCCCGGCCCGCTTGGCGGCATACAGCGCACGGTCGGCGTCGCGCAGCAGCGCCTCGACCCCCTCGACGCGACGTTCGGCGTCGTGCCACGCGACGCCCACGCTGATCGTCACCACGCCGCCCTTCCGGCCGGGATGCGCCAGCCCGCGCGCCTCCACCGCAAGACGCAGCCGCTCGCCGATCGCGGCCATGTCCGGGCGGGCGATGCGCGGGAAGACCACCACGAACTCCTCGCCGCCATAGCGGGCCACCAGCTCGTCCGCATCGCGCATCGCGGTCGCGATGGCGCCGGCCACCTCGCGCAGACAGGCATCGCCCGCCGCGTGGCCGGCGCTGTCGTTGAACGCCTTGAAGTGATCGACGTCGATGAGCGCCAGCCCGATCCCCGGCGACGCCCGCGCCTCCCACAGCCGCTGCACCTCCGTCTCGAAATGCCGGCGGTTGGCAAGACCGGTCAGCACGTCGGTCGCCGACAGCCGCAGCAGCTCCGCGTTCATGAGGTTGAGTTCGGTCGCCGCCAGCTCATAGCGCAGGGTCTGGAGAAACGCCCGCCGCCGTCCCGTCTCCATCCGCCGTGTCGTCAGGGCG
>NZ_BANB01000737.1 GCF_000964365.1 Acidisphaera rubrifaciens HS-AP3
GACAGGGCACACGCCGAGCGAGGAACAGCAGGCCGAGGCGGCTGAGCGCCGGCGCCTGGAGAGCGATCTGCGGCAGGCCATCGCACAGGGACGGATGACGGTGCATTTCCAGCCCCGCGTCATCCTGGCGACCGGGATGCCCACGGGCGCCGAGGCCCTGCTGCGGTGGCCGCACCGCAAGCGCGGCCTGATCGCCCCGTCGGCCTTTCTCCCCTATGCGGAGCGCAGCGGGCTGATCACGCGCCTTGGCGGCTGGGTGCTGGACGCGGCATGCCGGGAGGCGCGCGGCTGGCCCGCCGGCACGCGCCTCGCGGTCAACGTCGCCGCCCGGCAGATCAGCGACGGGGTGCTCCTGCATCAGGTCGGACAGGCGCTCGCGGCGCAGGCGCTGCCGGCGGAGCAGCTCGAACTGGAACTTCCCGAACACGGCGTCCTGGATATCGCCGAGGACACGCTGCTCACGCTTGCGGCGCTGCGCGATACCGGCGTCGGCATCGTGCTCGATGACTACGGCGCGGGGCAGACCAGCCTCGCGGCGCTGCGCCGCCTGCCGCTGTCGTCGGTGAAACTCGACCGGTCTTTGGTCCGCGGCCTGCCCGGCGCGATCGACGACGCGGCGCTCGCGCGGGCGATCATCGGCGCGGCGCACGCGCTCGGGCTTGCCGTGATCGCGGAGGGGGTGGAGACCGAGGGGCAGCGGCGTTTCCTTGCCGAAGCCGGCTGCGACGAGGCACAGGGCCATCTGTTCGGCGGCGCCATGTCGGCGGCGGCCCTGCGTCCCTTCCTGGCCACGCCGCCCGGGTAACGGGCACGACCGACGGGCGATGACCCACGGGTAACTTGCCGCCTCGGCCGGAACGGGCCACATGGCGCGCATGGCAGACCCCTCGTCCTCCGCACCTCCCGTCGCCGCCCCCGCCGGCGCCGCCCATCGGCCCGATGCGGCGCGCATCGCGACCGAAATCCTGCGTCAGGTCGAGGCGCGCGGCGCCGAACGGTCGATCTGCCCGAGCGAGGTGGCCCGCGCGCTGGGGACCGCGCCGGCGACGCACGGC
>NZ_BANB01000736.1 GCF_000964365.1 Acidisphaera rubrifaciens HS-AP3
GCGGCAGTTCGACCCAGAACAGGCTGCCGCCGCCCGGCGCGGGCCGGTGGCCGACCTCCCCGCCCATGGAGCGGGCGAGCGCGCCCACGATCGTCAGGCCGATGCCCGCCCCGCCGCTCGCGGTCGTGCCGACGAGGCGGTCCTGACCGGAGAACAGCGCGTCCGCCTGCGCCGCGCCGATGCCGGGGCCGTTGTCCGCCACCTCGAATCGCAGCCGCCCGGTTGCCTCGGCGCGCCGTACCGCGACCGAGACACGGCCGCCCGGCGGCGCGAACTTCGCCGCGTTGGCCAGCAGGTTGAGCAGGATCTGGCGCAGCCGCACGGGATCGGCCAGCACCGCCGCCGGCAGCCCCTCGACCGGGGCGACCGTCACGTCGAGCCGCTTCTCGCGCGCGGTGCGGGCGATCAGGGCGGCGGTCTCGGCCAGCAGCGGGTCGAGCCGCACCGGCCGCTGCGCCAGGGCCATCTGGCCGGCGTCGATGCGCGCGAGGTCGAGCGCGTCGTTGACGAGGGCGAACAGGTGCTGGCCGGCGCCGAGGATCACCTCCGCCTGTTGCCGCTGTTCGTGCGTCAGCGCCGGGTCGCCGGCCATCAGCTCGGCGAGGCCGAGGACGCCGTGCAGCGGGGTCCGCAGCTCGTGGCTCAGCCGGCCGATGAAGCGCAACCGCGCCTCGCTCGCGCCCTGCGCCGCGTCGCGGGCGGCGCTGATGGCATTGATGCGGGCGAGTTCGGCGCGCTCCTTGGCCATGGCGACGAGACCGAAGGACACGCCGGTCGTGTGGATGATGACTTCCAGCAGCATCACCTGCACGACGATGGCGGCGACATGCGGCGTGATCGGGTGGATCATCACGGGCAGCAGGCTGCGGCAGAGATAGATGGCCGTGTGCAGCACCAGCAGCCCGATAACGATGCGCCGCGACGGCAGCCGCTCGCCGCGCCCCTGCCACAGCTCCCACGCGGACCCCGACGTGTAGGCCGCGCCCATCAGGCAGGAGATGGACGTCAGCACCTGCTCCGCCGCGGGCGCCGGAAAGGCGGTGGACAGCGCCACCCACAGCAGCGGGCCGGCGGCGACGATCACCGGATG
>NZ_BANB01000735.1 GCF_000964365.1 Acidisphaera rubrifaciens HS-AP3
TCGCGTCGCGGACGAAGTGGCCGACATCGGCCTGCGTCACCGGCTGGATCGACTGTGCCTGGGCCGGCTGGGCGACAGCGGCGCCGGCGGTCAGCGCGAGGGCGGTGGCGGCGGCGAAGATGGTGTTGCGGATCATGATGAAGTCCTCCGGTTGCTGGCGGGCGTCCGGAAGGGCGCCTCGTCCTTGGCGCAAGGTATGGCCCCGATCGCGGCGGCGCGGCAGCCGCGCCGTCGTCCTAAGTCTCATGCCGGATGACGCATAAGTCACCGGGCGGACACGGACATTCATGTGGCATACGGGAGGGATCGGCGCGGCCGCTATGGGGTCGGTGATCTCTCCGGCACGCAGACCGTGTGGGTATAGGGCGTGGTGATGGCCGCCTGTGCGTGCGCGCAGGCGGCGGCGTCGGCGAACGGGACGTGGTCCACCGCCGCGGCCGTCCCATTCATCCCGATGATGATGATGATCAGATAGACCATCGCCCCCGCCGCCGCCCCCGTCGCCGCCCCCGTCGCCGCCCCGTTGTCCTGCCCCCTCGTTGTCCTGGCCCTGGCGGATCAGCGGTGCGGGCGCCCCGCGAAGGGCAGCATCGCCGACAGGCCGCCATCGACCGCGAGCGCCTGTCCGTTGACATAGGACGCGGCGTCGCTGGCGAGGAACAGCGCGGCGGCGGCGATTTCCTCGGGCAGGCCGTGGCGTTGCAGCGGGTTGAGCTGGCCGATCTTGTCGGTGGTGCCGCGGGCGCGGGCGCGGTCGAAGATCGGGCGGGTCATGCCGGTCTCGATCAGGCCGGGGCAGACGGCGTTGACCCGCACCCCGGTGCCGGTGAGCGAGGCGGCGGCGGTCTGCACGAGGCTGATCACCCCCGCCTTGCTCGCGGCATAGGGCGCGCTGGAGGCGTTGGCGCGCAGCCCGGCGACGGAGGCGGTGCAGACGATGGCCCCGCCCCCGGCCTCGGCCAGGATGGGGGCGAGGTGCTTGATCGCCAGGAATGGGCCGAGCAGGTTCACGCGCAGGATCTCGGTCCAGATCTCCACCGTGCTGTCGAACAGCGTGGTGGCGCCGCCGCTGATGCCGGCATTGGCGTGCATGGCGTGGATAGCGCCGAACGCCGCGCGCGCCCGGTCGATCAGGCGCAGGACGTCGGGCTCCGCCCCGGCATCCGCGACCTCGGCCTCCGCCCGCCCGCCGGCGGCGCGGATCGCGGCGACCGTCTCCGCCAGCCCC
>NZ_BANB01000734.1 GCF_000964365.1 Acidisphaera rubrifaciens HS-AP3
ATCCGCCAGCCGCACCGGCCACAGGCCGACGACCGGATGCGTCCGCCCGCCCGAGGCGGTGATCGCCACCTCCGCCCCCGCCGCCGCCCGCGCCGCCGCCAGCCGTTGCGCGAGATCGGGCGGCAGGAACGGCGTGTCGGTCGGCACGCTCAGCACGTCCGCGATCCCCGGCGCATGACGCGCCGCCCATTCCATCCCCGCCAGCAGGCCGGCCAGCGGGCCGGGATGGTCCGGCACCGTGTCCGCCACCACCGTCAGCCCGAACCGCGCGAATCGCGCCGGATCGCCGTTGGCATTCAGCAGCACCGGCCCGCCCTGCCCCGCCATCCGCGCAAGCACGCGGTCGAGCAGCGTCGCCCCCGCGAAGGGACACAGCGCCTTGTCGCCCCCGCCCATCCGCAGCGCGCGCCCGCCGGCCAGCACCAGGATGATCGGACCCGGATCAGCCAGCGCCGCGCTCCGTCTTCTTCGGCCAGTACTGGTCGCGCAGCAGCCGCTTGAGCAGCTTGCCCGTGGGCGTGCGCGGCAGCTCGGGCAGGAAGTCGATGCTGCGCGGGCACTTGATCGCCGACAGCCGCTCGCGCGCATAGGCGATCAGCGCCGCCTCCAGCGCCGGGCCCGCGCGCGCCGTGTCGGCGGGTTGCACCACCGCCTTCACCGCCTCGCCCATCTCCTCGTCCGGCACGCCGAACACGGCGACGTCCGCGACCTCCGGATGGCCGATCAGCACGTCCTCGGTCTCCTGCGGATAGACGTTCACGCCGCCGCTGATGATCATGTAGGCGCGGCGATCGGTGAGGTACAGATACCCCTCCTCGTCCACGTGCCCGACATCGCCGAGCGTGGACCAGCCGCGGTCATTGTAGGCGCCCGCCGTCTTCGCCGGGTCGTTGTGATAGACGAAGCGCGGGCCGTCGGCGAAATACACCAGCCCCGTCTCGCCCGGCTGCACCTCCTCGCCGTCCTCGCCCACGATCTTCAGCACGCCCACGATCGCGCGCCCGACCGAGCCGCGATGCGCGAGCCATTCCCGCGACGTGATCAGCGTGGCGCCGTTCGCCTCCGTCCCCGCGTAGTATTCGATCAGGATCGGCCCCCACCAGTCGATCATCGCCGCCTTCACGTCCGGCGGGCACGGGGCGGCCGCATGGATCACGCCGCTGAGCGAGGAGATGTCGTAGCGGTGCCGCGCCTCCTCCGGCAGCTTGAGCAGGCGGACGAACATCGTCGGCACCACCTGCGTCTGCGTCACGCGATACTGCTCGATGTAGCGGAGGAACGTCTCCGCATCGAACTTCGACATGATGACGCAGGTGCCGCCCAGCGCCGCGACCGTCATCGAAAACCGCAGCGGTGCGGCGTGATACAGCGGCGCGGGCGAGAGATAGACGCTGCCCGGCCCGATGCCGCACATGTCGACGCACAGCAGGCGTATCAGCGGCGACAGCTCGGTGATCGCCTGTCCCGTCAGCGCGGGCGCGACCCCCTTCGGCCGTCCGGTCGTGCCCGACGAATACAGCATGTCGCGCCCGGCGACCTCGTCGGGGATCGGCGTCGCCGGCATCGCGTCGCGCGCCGCCTCCCAGCTTTCGTAGCCGGGCGCCGTGGTGCCGACCATGTACAGCCGCGGCCCGTCCGCCACGCCGACGAGACTGTGCAGCGGCGCCGCGCAGGCGGCCGACGTGATCACCACCCGCGCGCCGCAGTCGCGCACGATATAGGTGATCTCGTCCTCCTTCAGATAGCGGCTGAGGGCGGTGTAGTAGATGCCGCTGCGCTGCGCCGCCCAGGCGATCTCCATGAAGACGAGCGAGTTCTCCAGCAGCAGCGCGATGTGATCGCCCGCCGCGAGACCAAGCGCGCGGAACAGGTGCGCCCCCTGGTTCGACCGCGCATCCAGCGTGCCGAAGCTGAGCGCCTCGCCGGTGTCCGCCATGACATAGGCCGGCTTGTCCGGCATCGTGCGCGCGTGCAGCGACGGATGGCTCATGGCGGACGCTCTCCCTGTGCGGTCTTGTTGGCGCCAAGACTAGAAAGGGCGGCCGCCGTCCGGCAACCTCAGTGCGGGTCGCGCGGCGTCCGGTCGCGCTTGATCTTGCGGGCCAGCGACCATTTGTGCACCTCGGTCGGGCCGTCATAGATGCGAAAGGCGCGGACCTCGCGGAAGATCTGCTCGACGATCGTGTCGCGGCTGACCCCGGTGCCGCCCATCACCTGCACGCAGCGGTCGGTGACGCGGAACAGCGCCTCCGACACCGCGACCTTCGCCATCGAGGACTCGACCGTCCCCGCCTCACCGCGGTCGAGCGCGTCGGCGCACCAGTCGATGATCAGCGCGCTCTGCTGCAGGTCGATCATGTTCTCGGCCAACATGAAGCCCACGCCCTCGTGGTCGATCAGCGCCTTGCCGAAGGCGCGGCGGCGCACCGCGTAGTCGCTCGCGATCTCCTGGCAGCGCGTCGCCGCCCCCAGCCAGCGCATGCAATGCGTCAGCCGCGCGGGCGCGAGGCGCACCTGTGCATAGCGAAACCCCTCGCCGGCGTTTCCAAGCATCTGATCGGCCGGGATGCGCACGTTCTCCAGCGCGATCACCGAATGGCCGCCGGGCATCGAGCTGTCGATGGTGTCCAGCACCCGCTCGATGCGGATGCCCTCCATCGGCAGGTCCACGAGGAACATGGTCGCACCCTCGTCGGACTTCGCCATGATGATGCCGACCTTGGCACCCTGCGCGCCGGTGATGAAGGTCTTGCGGCCGTTGACGACCCAGTGGTTGCCGTCGGGCTTCGCCGTCGTCAGCATCATCGACGGATCGGACCCGGCGCCGTTCTCGTCCGACGGCTCCGTCATGAAGAACGCCGAGCGCGCGGTGCCCGCGATCATCGGCGCGAGGAACCGCGCCTTCTGCTCGGCGCTCGCGACGCGGCCCAGCAGGAACATGTTGCCCTCGTCGGGGGCGGCCGTGTTCACCGCCAGCGGGCCCAACGGCGACAGGCCGGAGGCGCGCAGGATGATCGCCGTGTCGCGGTGCGACAGATGCCCGCCATCCGGCAGGATATGCGGCGTCAGCAACCCCGCCTCGCGCGCAAGGCCGCGCATCTCCTGCACCATCGCGTCGGTCGGCCCGTGGCTGTCGCGCCGCTTGTCCTTTTCGTACGGCACGATCACGTCGCGCACGAAGCGCTCCACCCGCGCGGCGATGTCGCGTCCCCGTTCCGTCACCCCGGCATGCGTCGTCATAAGCGCGTCCTCAGTACGATTTCGGCAGGCCGAGCACGCGCTCGGCGATGAAGCACAGGATCAGCTGCGGGCTGACCGGCGTCAGGCGCGGGATCATGATCTCGCGCAGATACCGCTCGACATGGTATTCCTTGGCATAGCCGAAGCCGCCATGCGTCATCACCGCCTGCTGACAGGCAAAGAACCCGGCCTCGGCCGCGAGGTATTTCGACGCGTTCGCCTGCGCCCCGCACGACAGCCCGCGATCGTACCGCCACGCGGCGTTCATCACCATCAGCTGCGCGGCCTCAAGCTGCATCCAGGCTTCCGCCAGCGGATGCTGGATCGCCTGGTTCTGGCCGATCGGCCGCTCGAACACCACGCGCTCCTTCGCGTACTGCGTCGCGCGCGCCAGCGCCACGCGCCCCAGCCCCACCGCCTCGGCGGCGATCAGGATGCGTTCGGGATTCATGCCATGCAGAATGTATTCGAACCCGCGGCCTTCCTCGCCGATGCGATCCTCGACCGGCACCTCGAAATTGTCGAAGAACACCTGATTGCTGTCGACCGCCTTGCGGCCCATCTTCGGGATCTCGCGCGCCTCGACGCGGGCGCGGTCGATCGTCGTGTAGAACAGGCTCAGCCCCTCGGTCCGCTTTCGCACCTGATCGAGCGGCGTGGTGCGCGCCAGCAGCAGCATCTTCTCCGCCACCTGCGCCGTCGAGATCCACACCTTCTGCCCGTTGACGACATAACGGTCGCCGCGACGCTCCGCCCGCGTGCGCAGCCGCGTGGTATCGAGGCCGGTATTCGGCTCCGTCACCGCGAAGCACGCCTTCTCCCGCCCCGCGATCAGCGGCGGCAGCATCCGCGCCTTCTGTTCCTCGGTGCCGAACACGACGACGGGATTGAGGCCGAAGATGTTCATGTGGATCGCCGACGCGCCCGACATGCCGGCGCCGGATTCGGCGATCGCCTGCATCATGATCGCCGCCTCGGTGATGCCGAGGCCGGCGCCGCCGTAATCGGTCGGCATGCAGATGCCCAGCCACCCGCCCTCGGCCATCGCCTGATGCAGCTCGTGCGGAAAGCCGCCGGTCTGGTCGCGGTCGTGCCAGTATTTGTCGTCGAAACGCGTGCAGATGCGCGCGATCGCCTCGCGCACCGCTTCCTGTTCGTCGCTCAGCGCGAAATCCATGTCACCTCGCCTCCACCCGCAGCACGCCGTCCACCGGATCGGCCCAGGCCAGCGCCCCGGTGCGCAGCAGATAATTCACGTGCGCCAGCATCTCGCTGAAGGCGAAGCCCATCTGATGCGGATCAAGCTTGCGGTGGAACATCACCGGCAGCAGATCGGCCGGCGCCCGCGGCGCGGCGCGGCAGGCATCGATCAGCAGCGCGCACCGCGCCTCGTGATGCGCCGCCAGCTCCGCGATGCGCACGTGCAGCCCGCGGAACGGCAGCTGATGCCCCGGCAGGACATAGGTATCCTCCGGCAGGGTCGCCGCCATCGTCGCCAGCGTGCGCAGGAACAGGCCGAGCGGATCGCCGTTCGGATCGACCGCATGCACGCTGACATTGGGCGAGATCTTCGCCAGCACCTGATCGGCGGCCAGCAGCAGATGCTCGTCCGCGCAATGCAGCATCAGCATCTCCGGCGCGTGCCCGTTGCCGATCAGCACGTCGAACCGCCGCCCGCCGATATGCAGCACGTCGCCCGCCACCAGCCGCTCGAACGTCGGCGGCAGCGGCGAGACCATCTTGAGGTAGAAATGCCCCGACGTCGTCAGCAGCGCCGTCGTCGACTCGTCCAGTCCGTTGCGGCGATAGAAATCCCAGTACACCTTCGAATCGAGCGCGCCGGGGCTCAACGACAGGTTGCGGCTCTCCAGATACGTCGTCAGGCTGGTCAGCAGCGGCGCGTCCCACCGCTCCGCCATCCAGCCGGCGAGCCCGATATGGTCGGGATGGTAGTGCGTGACCAGCACGCGGCGGATGCGCAGCCCGGCGAGCGGGCCGGCGAACAGCCGCTCCCACAGCGCCTGCGCGGTGCGCGACTGGATGCCCGTGTCGATCATCGTCCACCCGTCACCGTCCTCGATGAGGAAGATGTTGACGTGATCGAGCCGGAACGGCAGCGAGATGCGCGTCCACAGGATGCCCGGGACGATCTCCACCACCTCGCCGTAATCCGGCGGGGCGGCGTGCGGATGGATCAACGTGTCGCTGGCGTCTGGCATGCGCGAAGGTTAGGCGCCCCGCGCCGCCCCGTCCATCAGCGCGCCGCCGGTCAGCCCTGCGCCGGCCGTCAGCCTTGCGTCCCGTCCGGCCCGGCGAAATCCTCCTCGCGGAACTCGGCCGGGGCGCGCCCGCTGCGCGCCTCCTCGGCACGTTTCAGCTCGACGCGGCGGATCTTGCCGCTGATCGTCTTCGGCAGCTCCGCGAACTCCAGCCGCCGGATGCGCTTGTACGGCGCGAGCCGCGCCCGCACATGCGCGAAGATCGAGCGCGCGGTCGCCGCGTCCGGCGCGTGGCCCGGCACCAGCGACACATAAGCCTTGACGATCGCCAGCCGCACCGGATCGGGCGCCGGCACCACCGCCGCCTCCGCCACCGCCGGATGCTCGATCAGCACGCTCTCCAGCTCGAACGGGCTGATGCGGTAGTCGGAGGCTTTGAAGATGTCGTCCGCCCGCCCGACATAGGTCAGGTACCCGTCATCGTCGCGGCTCGCCACGTCGCCGGTGTGATAGGCGGTGCCGCTCACCGGGGCCACGGTGCCGTCATCCTGCTGATAGCCCTGCATCAGCCCCGCCGGACGCGGATCGAGCGCGATGCACACCGCCCCCTCGCGCGCCTCGCGATCCTCGGCGTCGAGCAGCCGGATCGTGTAGCCCGGCAGCGGCCGGCCCATCGAACCCGGTTTGACCGCCTGCCCCGGCGGGTTGCCGATCTGCGCCGTCGTCTCGGTCTGGCCATAGCCGTCGCGGATGGTCATGCCCCATGCCGCCTGCACTTGGTCGATGACCTCCGGGTTCAGCGGCTCGCCCGCCGCGCATACCTCGCGCAGCCTGGTCTTCCACGCGCGCAGATCCTGCTGGATCAGCATCCGCCACACCGTCGGCGGCGCGCACAGCGTGGTCACGCCATGTTCGGTGATCGCATCGAGCAGCGCCGGCGCGGAGAATCGCGGCTGGTTGGCGATGAACACCCCTGCCCCCGCGTTCCACGGCGCGAAGAAGCAGCTCCACGCATGCTTCGCCCAGCCGGGCGAGGAGACATTCAGATGCAGGTCGCCCGGTTGCAGGCCGAGCCAGTACATCGTCGACAGATGCCCCGCCGGATACGACCGGTGGCTGTGCAGCACCAGCTTCGGCTTCGCCGTCGTGCCCGACGTGAAATACAGCAGCAGCGGATCGGTCGCATCGGTCGGCCCGTCCGGCGTGAACGCGGCCTCCGCGTCGTGCAGCGCGTCATAGGCGTGCCACCCGGCGGCCGTGCCGCCCACCGCGATGCGCGTCACCGCCGGATCGAGGGCGGCGAACCTCTCCGCGTCCGCGGCGGCGGCCACCAGATGCCGCACCCGCCCGCGCGCGACGCGGTCCTCCAGGTCGGACGGCGTCAGCAAGGTCGTCGCCGGGATCACCACGGCGCCGAGCTTCATCGCCGCCAGCATCACCTCCCACAGCGGCACCACGTTGCGGAGCATCAGCAGCACCCGGTCACCGCGCGCGACGCCGAGCGCGCGCAGACCGTTCGCTACCCGGTTCGACCGCGCCGACAGCTCCGCGAAGGACAGCCGCGCCGCGCCCTCGCCGGTGATCAGCAGCGCCGTCGCGTCCGCGTGCTCGCGCGCCAGCTCCGCGTCGAACCAGTCGAGCGCCCAGTTGAACCGCGCCTCGTCCGGCCAGCGAAACCCCGCATGCGCCGCCGCATAGTCGGTGCGGTGCGCGAGCAGGAAGGCCCGCGCCTCGGCGAACGTCGTCATGTCTTCACCAGCTCGTCGCGCGCGGCGGCGGCGAGCATGCGGAACACGAC
>NZ_BANB01000733.1 GCF_000964365.1 Acidisphaera rubrifaciens HS-AP3
CGAAGCGGCGCGGGCGGCGGCGGGATTGCCGGGCTGGCGGCCATGGCCGCTCTGCTTGGCGATGGTGTCGCGCACCCCGCCCGCCGCCTCCTGCGCCACCGCCAGCGCCACGTCGCCCCAGAACCCGGTGACCGTCTCGGGCGGCACCTCGTTAAGCTGCAGCACCATGCCGAGATCGTGGCCCGCGGCGTCGGACATCTTCCAGGCGATCTCCACCCGCAGGTTGCCGCCGGCAACCGGCACCGCCCGCACCTGCCCGGCCACCGTGAAGTCGGCGCCGGTCGCCGTGTCCTGCACCACCTCGCCCAGCTTGCCGAGCTGGCGGCGCATCTGGTTGGTCAGCGACATGTCCCCGTCGCCCGGCGCCCCGGTCACCTGCGGCACATAGACGCGCGCCGGCCGGTTATAGAGGCTGTGCGGATCGCTCTGCATGCGCGCCGCGTTGATGCGGTCCATGAGGTCGCTGATCTTCGGCGCCGCCTCCGCGGCGCTGGCGAGCAGCATCTTGCGGTCGCCGCCGGCCCATGCCCCGTCCGGGACCGGCGCGCCGTCGGTGCGGCCCTGCGCCTTTCCGGTCGGGTCATAGACCGCGAAGCTCGGCACCACCTGCCCGCCATGCTCGCTGGCGCTCGTCACCAGCCGCCATTCGTTCGCCGCCGCGTGCGGTCCGACCGCGACGGCCGGCAATTCCCGGTCCTGCAGACTGTGCGCGAGGTCGGCCGCATAGGCCCTGCTCGCCTGATCGCCCAGCAGGGCGGCGGCCGGCGTCTCGACCGCG
>NZ_BANB01000732.1 GCF_000964365.1 Acidisphaera rubrifaciens HS-AP3
ACGGCCGAGCGCGACGCGGCCCGCGCCATGGTGGCGGCGATGCAGGCCAGCACGTCCTGGCGTCTCACGGCCCCGCTGCGGCGCCTGCGCGGGGACCGCTGACAGGAGCCGACCGAAGTTCGTTCTATTTTCGCGACAGTGTCCTTGAATTGGCATTTTCCGCCATTCTGTTGGACGGGCTTTATTATCTGGTGACACGTCTGTCGGAAGCTGTCCGCCCATCTCGGAGCGGACCGTCCGCATGTCGAAGTCTGCCGCCCAGCCCGACGCACGCGCCAAGCCCGACGTGCGCGCCCCGTCCGGCCCGCGCACCGCGGCGCGTCGCCCCCCGACGCCCCG
>NZ_BANB01000731.1 GCF_000964365.1 Acidisphaera rubrifaciens HS-AP3
GCCGATATCGGCGGGCAGTGGGATCTGGCGCAGGTGACGGCCGCGTTGTCCGCGCTCGCCGAGGCGGCGCTGCGGCGGGCCGTCGCGCATATCCTGCGCGCCGGGCACGACGCGGGCGAACTGCGTCTGCCGCATCCCGATGAACCGGAGCGGGAGGCGGGGTTCGTTGTCCTCGGCATGGGCAAGCTCGGCGCCCGCGAGCTGAACTACTCCAGCGATATCGACCTCATCCTTCTCTACGACCCCGACGCGGGCGTGTATGCCCGTGACCCCGACGGCATGGGAACCTGCTTCAGCCGTTACGCGCGCGACCTTGCCGCGTTCATGGAACGCCGTGAGGCCGGGGGATATGTCTTCCGCACCGATCTGCGCCTCCGTCCCGATCCGGGCGCGACGCCGCCCGCCGTCTCGTTGCCCGGCGCCCTGTTCTACTACGAAAGCATGGGCCAGAACTGGGAACGCGCCGCGATGCTGAAGGCGCGGCCGGTTGCGGGCGACCTAGCCATGGGAGCCGGGTTCCTGGACGCGATCCGCCCGTTCGTTTGGCGGCGCGGCCTCGATTTCGCGGCGGTCGCCGACCTGCACGCGATGAAGCGGCGGATCGACGCGCACAAGGACACCGCGCTGACCGCGGGGACGCATCCGGCGGCCCGCATCGCCGGCCACAACGTCAAGCTCGGCGAGGGCGGCATCCGGGAGATCGAGTTCCTGGCGCAGACCCTGCAGCTCGTCTGGGGCGGGCGGGACCCGGCGCTGCGCGATCCGACCACGGTGGGCGCGCTGCGCCGCCTCGCCGCCGCGGGACACCTGCCGGCGCGGGCGGCGGAGGATCTGATCGCCGCCTATGGGTTCCTGCGCCGCGTCGAGCACCGGGTGCAGATGGTCGCCGACCGGCAGACCCATGCGCTGCCGGAGCGGGCGGACGAACTCGGCCGCCTCGCGGTGTTCCTCGGTTATGCGGACGCCGATGCCTTCGCGCGCGACCTGCTGGACCATCTGCTGCGGGTGCGGGCGGACTACACGGCGGTGTTTGAGCTGGTGCCGGAGGGCGAGGCGCCGCGGCCGGCGGTGGTGCTCGATTTCCGCGGCGACGCGGCGCCGGCGGAGGCGACGGTCGCGGCGCTGCGTGCGCTCGGGTTTCAGGACACGGCGCATGTCGCCGCCTCGGTGCGGGCGTGGCAGGCGGGGCGGCTGCGGGCGCTCC
>NZ_BANB01000730.1 GCF_000964365.1 Acidisphaera rubrifaciens HS-AP3
ACACGCCAGCCAGACGATCGCCGGCTACTGGTTGCCGCGCCACCTCGCGGCCTTTCGTCACGCCTGGCCCGGCATCGACGTGCGCGTGCGCATCGGCAACACGCGGGAGGTCGCGGCCTGCGTCCATGACGGGCGCGCCGATCTCGGCTTCGTGGAGGGGCCGGTCGCCGATCCGGCGCTGACCGCCACGCGCGTCGCGGGCGACCGACTCGTCATCGTCGTGGCGCCAAGCCACGCCTGGGCCGCGCCCGGCGCGCGCATCCGCCCCGCCGCCCT
>NZ_BANB01000729.1 GCF_000964365.1 Acidisphaera rubrifaciens HS-AP3
CTACGATCCAGACTGATCGGCTACCGCTCTAGCGCGCGCGCACGCGCGAAACGTGGAAAAATGGAGCAAGCTTCAGAAGCTTCAGATTTGGCTGGTGGGGAGAAGCCGCGCGACGCCGATCAGGCTCAAAAACCCCGCCAACTGATGATCAATCAGCCGCCGTAGCCAAGAAAATCATTGCGGCACAACGATCTATCGCGCTAATTGGCAGGCCATGTCCGCACAGTGTCCGCGAAAGCGCCGAGCAACCGCACAAGCCCTCGCCCGCGAGTTCGGCATCACCGTCGACGGCCGCAGCCGCCAAGCCCGCGCGTTGCGCCGGTTTCGGGCTGATCTGGTCGCGCATGTCGGCGGGAAGCCGAACGCCGCGCAAGAGGCGCTGATCGCTTCCCTCTGCCAGCTCCGACTGCGGCTTCTGGCGCTGGACCAGTCCTTTGCCACACGCGGGGCGATGACCGAGACAGAAAGCCGCCATTATCGCGGCTGGGTTTCGACTTTTCATGCGGGCTTGCGTGAGCTCGGCCTTGACGCCGCCCCTGCCCCCCGCCGAGACATCCGAGACATTCTCGCCGACAGGGCCGCCGGCCGGTGAACATCCTCGCCGCCCTCGCCGACCCGGAACTCTTCGGCGGCATGTTCACGGCCCCGTCCTGGCGGCCCTGGCGGGCCTTTCTGGCGGTGCTGTTCGGCCTTCCGCTACCTGATGACCTCGCGGCCCTGTATCGGCATCACACGGGCCGCTCCGTGGCGCCATCGGGGCGGTTCCGCGAGGCGGCGTTGATATGCGGCCGGCGAGGTG
>NZ_BANB01000728.1 GCF_000964365.1 Acidisphaera rubrifaciens HS-AP3
CGACAGCGTGTGCGCCGCCCCGATGCCCCAGCGGCCCCACTCCTCGGCGCCGCTCCAGCCGCCCTCCACGAACAGCGAGTCGACGGCGCGCGTGCCGGCGCCCACCCAGTCGGGGCCGAAAATCACGCGGGCCTGCCGGTCCTGCCAGGTCTCGCCGGTCACCGGGCGGGCGCGCCGCACGATGGCGGTGCCGCAATTGTCGGGCATCGGCACCAGGCATTCCGGCTTGTCGGCAAAGAACAGGTCCGCCGCGCGCTCCGCCCCTTCCCAGGCGAGCGACGAGTAGTCGTGGATCAGCATGAACCCGCCCGGCGCCATGCGCGGATAGAAGAACTCAAGCGCGCTCAGCATCGGCGCATACAGGTCGCAGTCGATATGCACGAGGCTGAAGACGGCATCGGCGGGCACCATGCCGGTCGTGCCGGGGAAATGCCCCTTGCAATAGGTCGTGCGCTCGGTGCCCACCAGCGCGCGCACCGCCTCCAGCGAGGTGTCGGCAAAGCCCGCCGCGACCGACTGATCGACGCCGGTGAAATCCGCCGGGTCGAACCCCTCGAACGTGTCGAACAGATAGGTGTGCCGCCCCAGCCGCCGCGCGAAGGTGGCCAGCGCATGCGCCGTGAAGCCGCGCCAGACGCCCAATTCCGCCACGTCGCCGGCCACCCCCTCCTTGGCGATCTGGTCGAAAGCCAGGGTGAAGGCGAGGAAGCGGGCGATGTCGCCATGCTCGCCGCCCGCGACGAAGCCCGCCACGTCCGCGTCCGGCCGCGCCGTGCCGCCGCGCGCCTGATAGCGCCCGTAGTTGACGCCGAACCGCTGCGGCAGGGCGGCATGATACGGCCAGTCGAACTCGGGGGCGAAATCCGCCATCGCACTCTCTCCCGCCCCGGGACGCGGGGCCGCCGTCGCTGCATCCGATGCGCGCGGAGAGTGACGAGTCCCGCGCGCCCCCGCAACCGCGTCGCACCTCCCGCACGTTTGCGGATGCCAAGGTCCCCGGGCCTCCGGTATTTTCACCCTCGGAACCGTTGGGCAACTTTCCGGAGGTCGGGCGTGAAGGGTCTGAGCAGCGAAGAGCGTCACCGTCGCGCGGCATCCGCCCTGGCGGATATCTACTGGACCCGGCCCGCGACCACGGTGCTGCCGCGCGGCGACCGCTCGGCCCTCTATGACTGCGTCGCGGACCAGATCGGTCCGAACGTGCCGGTGAATTGCCTCGAATTCGGCGTGGGACAGGGGGCCAGCATCACCGCCCTGTCGCGCCTTTTTGTCCATCCCCGCGCGCGCTTCATAGGCTTCGACAGCTTCGCCGCCCCGCCCGGCACCGGGACCGCGGCGCGGCGCGGCAGCTTCGTCACGGACGGCCACCCGCCCGCGACGGCCGATACGCGCGTCACCTTCAGGAAAGGCTGGTTCCAGGACACCGTGCCCGACTACTTCCGCGACAACCCGGTCGATCGCACGCGCATCCTGCTCGTGCATTTCGACGCCGATCTCTATGCGTCCGACCTCTTCTTGCTGACGACGCTGTGGCACCTGCTCGGCAGCTACTTCTTCATCTTCGACGACTTCATCCACGACGACGTGGTGGCGCTCGCGGACTTCATGCAGGCCTACCCGGTCAAGATCGCCTTCCTCGCGCAGACCACGGGCGGGGAGGGGCGGCCCTACCCGGAACGCGTCTTCGGCCACATGAAGCGGACGGAGATGCCAGCCCCCCTGCATTAGCCCGCGCCGCGCGGGCGCGGGCTTCAAAACAGCGGGCGCGCCAGCGCGCCCAGCCCGATCGCGCGGAACGACAGGTTCAGCTGCGCGATCACGCCGACGCTCGTCCCGCTCGCGCGCGTCAGCGGCACCAGCGCCTCCACCGCCAGCTGATACCCCTCGCCGGCATAGATCAGCCCGGGGGCGATCAGCCCCTGGCGCGCGTCGCTGCCGGTCGCATCCGTGGTCGGGACGGCATAGCTCGCCTCCACGATCGGGATCAGCCGCGTCAGCCCCGTGCCAACCCAGTCCGCCAGCCCCGCCCGCGCCGCCCACGGCACGATCCACGGCGCGAGATAGTGCAGGCTGTACTGCACCGATCCGGCGATCTGCAGCGTCTGCGGAAACCGCGCGCCCGCGCCGGCATGCGTGTCGTCCGGCACCTCGTACGCCAGCGTCCCGGTCACCGCGAACGGGCGCCACGCCGCCGCCACCGGCGCGGTGCCGAGGCCCTGGCCGACATACAGCGTGGGCGCGGTGGACCCGCTCCGCTCGGCGCCGACCCGCGCCGCCCCGGTGCCGCCGAAGCTGCGCGTCAGGCCGAGCGTCACGATCGTCTCGCTCTCCGGCGCCTGCACCACGACGTATTTGCTGGTCAGCGCCAGGTCGTCCCACCCGTCCCGCCGCCGCCCGTCCCCGCCCGCGAGGTCGAGATACCCGCCGGTCAGCTGCAGGTCGATCCGCTCGGTGATCGTCTTGTCGACCTCGAACGCGACGCCGTTCTGCACATAGCCGGGCGCGCCCGGGGCCGCGCCATAGCCGATGCGCGACAGCGTCGGCAGGGAGATCTCGTCGTCGATCCCCGGCTCGTCGAGGATCAGCGTCTTCGGAAACTCCCGCCCCGCGTCGGGATCGCCGCCGTCCGGATCGCCCTGCGCCCGCGCGCCGCGCGCCCCCGCCAGCAGCAGCAGCACCG
>NZ_BANB01000727.1 GCF_000964365.1 Acidisphaera rubrifaciens HS-AP3
GGCGCTGCTGCTTCTGGCAGCCCTCGGAGAGGCGCGGCCGGGACCGGCCCTGGTGGTCTGCTTTGCCACCATCCTCGCGGCCCTCGCCGCCGCCCTCCATCTCGCCCGTGACGTCAACCGGCTGGGCGAAACGCTGCGCCGCGCCGCCACGGGCACAACGGGCGCGGCCCAGGCCGAGCCGTCGATCGGGCCGCTGCAGGCGCTGGCCGCGCAGGCACGCCGGCTCGCGCGCGAGATCGCCAGCCGCGACGCGCTGATCGAACAGCTGCGCGAGGTGGACAACGCGATCGTCGCGCGGCTGCCCGATCCGGTGATCCTGCTCGGCGCCGACCGCGCCTTGCGTCGCGCCAACCCCGCGGCGCTGCGCACCTACGGGCCGGAACTCGCCTCGCTGCTGCGCCATCCCGGGCTGCTCGGCGCGCTCGACCGCGCCTTCGCCGCCGGCGGCGGGGGATCGGGCGGGGGCGTGGAGAGCGTCGAACTCAGCCTGCCGGTGCCGGTGCCGCGCGACGTGTTCGCGACCGTCGTCGTCTTCGACCCGCCGCTGCCGGAGGGCGAACGCGCGCTGCTGATGCTCGCCGACCGCACGCGCGAACGCGCGGCGGAGCGCACGCGCTCGGACTTCGTCGCCAATGTCAGTCACGAGCTGCGCACGCCGCTCGCCAGCCTGATCGGCTTCATCGACACGCTGCGCGGCCCGGCGCGGGAGGACCCGCCGGCGCAGCAGCGCTTCCTCGGCATCATGGCGGAGCAGGCGGGGCGGATGCACCGGCTGATCGACGACCTGCTCAGCCTCTCGCGCATCGAGCTGACGGAGCACGAGGCGCCGTCGGAGAGCGTCGATCTCGCCGCGCTCCTCGCACGCCTCGCCGCCGCCTTCGAGCCGCGGCTGGCGGAGCGGCAGACCACGCTGCGCCTCGACGTGCCGCCCGACCTGCCCGCCGTGCTCGGCGACGCCGACCAGCTCGCGCAGGTGGCGCAGAACCTGCTGGACAATGCCGTGAAATACGGCCGCGCGGGGGGCGAGGTGCGGCTGTCGGCGGTGACGACGGCGGCGCCGGGTGCGACGGGCCCCGGCGGAGCGCCGGCGGGCGGGGGGCGGTTTCCGCCGCGGCCGGGCGTCGTGCTGTCGGTCGCCGACCAGGGCGCGGGCATCGCGCGGGCGCATCTGCCGCGCCTCGGCGAGCGGTTCTACCGCGTCGATCGCGGACGCTCGCGGGCGGTGGGGGGCACCGGCCTTGGCCTTGCCATCGTCAAGCACATCGTCAGCCGCCACCGCGGCGTGCTGCACATCGACAGCATCGAGGGCAGCGGCACGACCGTCAGCGTGTGGCTGCCGCAGGCCGCGCCGGCGACGCGGGTGCGCGCCCTCGCGGCGGACTGACCCCGCACCGGCACCGCCGTCCTGCCGGCGCGACCGCTCGCACCGTTCTGGCTAGCGCAGTTGTGTTGTCGCCCGTGGCACCAAGCACGGCAACCTGCGGCCCGTCCCGCGGTTAGCGCAGGGATGACCCGCACTGTGCCGGCCGTACACGGCCCGCGCGGTGATCGCGATGATGCCTGTGCCCAGAAAACCCCGGGGAGCCATCGATGCCCGCACGCGCGCACGCGCCCGACCGCCTGACCCGGCGCCTCGCCGCCGGCGCCTCCGCCGCCGCCTTGCTCGCCCTGCTGGGGGCGCCCGCCGCCCAAGCGGCCGATCCGGCGCCCGCGCAAACCAATTCGCCCGCTGGTGCCTCCACTGGCAGCTCCACTGGCACCTCCGCTGCCACCTCCACTGGCGCGTCTACTGGCACCCCCACCGGGTCCCCCACGGGCGCCCCGGCCGACGCGCCCGGCGTCCACGGGGCGAGCGCGCAGGACGCGCTGATCGCCCGCGGCAAATACCTGGCGACCGCCGCCGATTGCGGGCCCTGCCATACCGGCCCCGGCATGCAGCCCTACTCGGGCGGGCTGTACATGAGCACGCCCTTCGGCAAGATCTCCACGCCCAACATCACGCCCGACAAGGCGACCGGCATCGGCAATTGGACCGACGCGGAATTCTACGACGTGCTGCATAACGGCATCGGCCGCAGCGGCGAGTATCTCTACCCGGTGATGCCGTTCCCCTGGTACACCAAGGTCACGCACGACGACGCCCTCGCGATCCGCGCCTATCTCGCGAGCCTCAAGCCCGTGCATGCCCCGCGGAAGCCCAACGAGCTGGAGTTCCCGTTCAACATCCGCACCGGCCTGCTCGCCTGGCGCACGGCGTTCTTCCATGAGGGCACGTTCAAGCCCGACCCGTCGAAATCCGAGCAGATCAACCGCGGCGCCTATCTCGTCACCGCGCTCGGCCATTGCTCCGAATGCCATGGCGAGGCGATCTTCGGCGCGTCGATGATGGCCAAGCCGTTCGAGGGCGGGTCGATCGATCACTGGTATGCGCCGAACATCACCTCCGACCCGAAGGAAGGCATCGGCTCCTGGACCCAGGATCAGCTCGCCACCTACTTCAAGACCGGTACCGCCGAGGGAAAGAGCGTGGCGCTCGGCCCGATGCACGAAGTCGTGCATGACAGCCTGAGTCAGCTGACGGACGGCGACCGGCTCGCGATCGCCGCCTATCTGAAGTCGACGGCACCGGAGGAGAAATACAGCGCGGACAAGCTGCAGGCCTTCGCGGGACGTTCCGGCCCCGGCGCCAACGTCTACCTCAATCATTGCTCGTCCTGCCACCAGCAGGATGGCAAGGGCGTCCCGAACGAGGTGCCGCCGCTCGCCGGCAACGGCGCCGTGGTGGCGCAAGGGCCGCAGAACGTGATCCGGGTGGTCCTCGCTGGCATCCCGGCGCAGGGCGATTATCGCCAGATGCCCGCGCTCGGCGCCGACATGACCGACCAGCAGATCGCCGACGTGGCGAATTACGTGCGCAACTCCTGGTCCAACGCGTCGCCTCGCCCGGCCCAGGCGGGCGAGGTCGGCGAGCTGCGCGCCCACGCCTTCATCCAGCTCGCCGGGCCGCACCCGTCCTGCGTCGAGCCGGGCTCGCATCCGAAACAGGACTCACTGGCGCAGACGATCGCCGATCCGAAGTCCGGCATCCAGCCGCTGCTTGCCGCGGTGACGCCGGACAACATGATCAACAAGGTTGGCGAACTGATCGACAAGCTGCACAGCGTCGCGCCGCACGCGGCGAAGGCGGACACGGTCAACGACCTTACGACCGCCTATTGCCCGGTCATTGCGGCGGATACCAAGCTCGACGAGAATAACCGCCGCTGGCAGCTGCAACGCTTCGCGCAGGTTGTCTACAGCGAGCTGACCACGCCGGAGAAGGTGGTGCGGTCGGCTAAGTAGCCGCGACGGAAATGGCCGTGGCAGTCGCATGCGCGTGAGCGTTCGATCCTTTCGCGGTTCGTTGCGTTGTATGGCATGGAAGGTCCGGCGCCCAGGCGCCGGTCCGGACCGCGACAACGGACATGCAACGATGGCAAGGGCTGCATGCCCTGCCGGAACGGACAGGAAAGACGTCACCATGCGTAAGACGCTTCATATCGCCACCCTCACCGCCACCCTGCTCGCCGCGCCCGCGATGGCGTTCGCCCAGGCCGGCGGCGGCGGGACTGCCCCGGTCGTTGGCGGCGGTGCCGACGCGGTGCCGCCGGCCGGAACGACCGGCGTGCACAAGCTGCCGCCGACCGCCGACACCGTGCACAACGGCAGCGGTTATCATCATGGCTCGACCGGCGCGATGACGACGCATCGCAGCGAGGGCACGAGCAGCACGCGCTAAGCGACGGCGCGCCGATCGCCTGGGCGCCCGTCCCGGTCGCTAGGACCGGGGCGGGCGTCGTCGTTTCCGGATCACCGCATCGCTGGCCTTACGGAAGCTCGCGCACGAGGCAGCGGGCGAGGAGCGGCACCGCCGTGCCGTCGCTCTGCGTCAGCAGCAGCGGCACCGCCCCGTCGGTGACGACAAGCTCAATCACCGCCGCAGCGCCGGGCGCCACGTCACCGGCCACCGGCAGCCCGACCGCCGGCACGACGCATCCCGCGCGCAGCACCGCGCGCCGGGTCAGACGCAGCCCGTTTTCCACCCTACAGACCGCTCACGCTGCCCCCGTCACGCCGGTGCCCGTGGCAGGCGCACGACGAAGCGCGCGCCGAGCACGCGGCCGCTCTCGTCGCGCCTGTTCTCGGCGGCGATCTGGCCGTGATGCGCCTCCACGATCTGCTTGCTGATCGACAGGCCGAGGCCGGAATGCTGCCCGAACCGCTCGCCCAGCGGACGCTCGGAATAGAAGCGTTCGAAGATGTGTTCCAGCTTGCCGTCCGGGATGCCCGGACCCTCGTCCTCCACGCTGATCTCGACCATGCCGCCGTTCTCTCGCGCGCGCAGCAGGATGCGGCCGTCGATCGGGCTGAACGACTCCGCGTTGGCGATCAGGTTGCGCAGCACCTGCACCAGCCGCCCCTCCACGCCCAGCACCACCAGCCCCTCGGCCGGCGCGTCGAGGTCCACCCGCACGTCGCCCTGGCGGCGCGTCGCCTCCGCCAGTTCGGCGAGCGTCGCCAGGATGGGCGCGATATCCACGCGCTCCACGGCGGCGCGCGACAACTCGGTATCGACGCGGCTCGCGTCGCTGATGTCGTTGATCAGCCGGTCGAGGCGGGTGACGTCGCTGCCGATGATGCCGAGCAGGCGCTTCTGACCGACCGGCTCCTCCACCCGCCGCAGCGTCTCGATCGCGCTGCGTATCGACGACAGCGGATTCTTCAGCTCATGCGCCACATCGGCGGCGAAGCGCTCGATCGCGTCCATGCGCGTCCACAGCGCCGCGGCGCTGTCCGACAGGGCGCGGGCGAGCGCGCCGATCTCGTCGCGCCGGCGCAGCAGCGAGTTCGGCACCGCGCCATGCCCCCGCCCCTCCCGCATCTCCGCCGCCGCCGAGGCCAGCCGCAGGATCGGCCGCGCCGTGGTTAGCGACAGGTACCACGACAGCAGCACCGTCAGCACCAGCGCGATGCCGAACAGGCTGAGGATGGAGCTGCGTATCGCCAGCAGGCTGCGATCGACCTCGCGCGCCTCGCGCGTCAGCAGGATGATGCCGACCGTGTGCTTGTTGCGCTCCACCGGCTCGGCGACGGTGACCAGCAGCCGGTTGTCGGCGGTGCGGCGGATATAGGGCGGCATCTCGCGGCCGTTCTCGCTGCCGGACAGGCGTATCTCCTCCTTGGTCCCCGGCTGCCAGTCATAGCCGGCGGCGGTCGGCGCGCTGTCCACGCGCAGCGGCGGCGATTCGTTATGCGGCAGGAACGTCAGCACCCGGTCATAGACGAACTCCATCGCCATCAGGAACGGTCCGCGATCGACGGCGGGCGGCAGCGGCTCGGTCGTCACCGCGCCCTTGCTGCCCTCGCGCACCCGGCTGTCCGCGATCAGCGTGCCATCCGGGCCATAGATCTTCGCCTGCGCATAGGGCGTGGGATCGGTCAGCCGGTGCAGCAGCGGGCGCACCTCGTCCGGCACGAGCTTCGGATTGGCGCTGTCCGGGTCCTGCACCGCGCTCTGGCCGAGCGCGCCGGCATAGATGCGCGCCTGCTCGCGCAGCGCCACCACCTCGGCCTCCAGCAGCCCGTTCTGGTACTGGTCGAGATACAGCAGCGCGACGACCAGGAGCGCGAGCGGCAGCGCGTTGACCAGCAGGATGCGCCGCAGCAGCGGCGAGACCCAGCGCTCGTGCGCCCGCCGCCGCACGGGTGGGGCGGGCTGCAGGCCGCGCGGGACGACGCCCTCGGGCATCAGCCCTCCTTGAACCGGTAGCCGATGCCGTAGAGCGTCTCGATCTGGTTGAAGCTGTCGTCGACGGCGCGGAACTTCTTGCGCACCCGCTTCACGTGGCTGTCGATGGTGCGGTCGTCGACATAGATGTTCTCGCCGTAGGCGGCATCGATGAGCTGGTCGCGCGACTTCACCATGCCCGGCCGCGCGGCGAGCGCCTTGACCAGCAGGAACTCCGTGACGGTGAGCTGGATGTCCTTACCCTTCCACAGGCACTGATGCTTGGTCTCGTCCAGCACCATGTCGCCGCGCGCCAGCACGCCCGAGGGTGAGGCGCCCGACCCCTCCGCCCGGCTGACCTCGTTGCGCCGCAGCAGCGCGCGGATGCGCTCCAGCAGCAGCCGCTGGCTGAACGGCTTGGTGATGTAGTCGTCGGCACCCAGGCGCAGGCCCATCAGCTCGTCCACCTCCTCGTCCTTGGACGTGAGGAAGATCACCGGCATGGCGGAGCGCGCGCGCAGCCGCTGCAGCAGTTCCATTCCGTCCATCCGCGGCATCTTGATGTCGAGGATGGCGAGATCGACCGGCCGCGCGGTCAGGCCCTGCAGCGCCGCCTCCCCGTCGGTATAGGTGCGGACCTGGTATCCTTCCTGCTCCAGGGTCATCGACACGCTGGTCAGGATGTTGCGGTCATCGTCCACCAGGGCGATTGTCTGGCCCATCGGCCTCTCCTTGCTGCCGGTCAGCAACCCATGTCGCTGCTGTGCAACGCCGGCAGTGTCGGCCGGGATTGTGGCGCATTGCGGCCACGGGACGAAAGCGGGGGACCGGGATGAACGAGATGACGGACGACAGGGCTGGGGCCGACGGGACCGGGGCCGATGGGGCCGGGAACGCCGCGGCCGGGACCGGCGGAGAGGCGGCGAAGGCCGCCGAGCGGGCGGCGGCGCATGCGGCCGATCTGTGGGAGGCGCGGCGCCTGCTGCGC
>NZ_BANB01000726.1 GCF_000964365.1 Acidisphaera rubrifaciens HS-AP3
GCATCGCGCCGATGGTGCCCGCGTCGCACGCGCAGAGACGCCCGGCGACCGGCGGCAGCGCCACGTCGATCACCACGAGCGCCGCCGCGAGCGTGCCGCCCGCCAGCAGCCAGGCAGCCCAGGGCGGCCAGCGCCAGCGCAGCAGCGCCAGCAGACCCGTTCGGAACCTGTGCTCCACGGCCGCCACCTCGTCGTCGATGATGTGTCGATGCGGACGAAGGCGACCGCCCATAAGGCGCGCGCCGCCTTGTCGGCAACGACGCAACCTTGGCGTTATGCCGTGCAGGCTCAAACAACATAGGTTATACGCAACGGCCTCGCTTCGCGGCACTTTTCCGTGATGACCACCCACCGCCCCTGGAAGCCAGACGCCGTGCACCCGACGCCCTGCCAGGCCTGCCCGCTGCGCACGCTGCCGTCGATCAAGCCCAACACGCCCGATGAGATCGAGTTCATCCAGCGGCAGAAGACGGCGGAGATCACCTATCGCCCCGGCACCCTGCTGGTGCAGGAGGGGCAGCGCGACGAGCGGCTGTTCACCCTGTTGAGCGGCTGGGCGTTCCGCTTCAAGTCGCTGCCGGATGGGCGGCGGCAGATCCTCAATTTCCTGCTGCCCGGCGATCTCATCGGCCTGCAGGGCAAGCTGTTCGACGAGGCGCCGCACGGCGTGGAGTCGCTGACCACCGTCACCCTGTGCGCCTTCACGCGCGAACGCACATGGGACGTGTTCCGCGAGTATCCGGCGCTTGCATACGACATCACCTGGCTCTGTGCGCACGAGGAACGGTTCCTCGACGAGGGACTGCTGTCCGTCGGGCGGCGCACGGCGCTGGAGCGGGTGGCGACGCTGCTGCTGCTGCTGTGGTCGCGCGCCGGGCAGCTCGGGCTGGTGTCGGAGGGCGTACTGGCGCTGCCGCTGACGCAGGCGCACATCGCCGACGCGCTCGGCCTGTCGCCCGTGCACACCAACCGCACGCTGCAGGTGCTGCGCCGCCGGCGGCTGTTCGTGCTCAAGGACGGGCTGCTCTCGGCGGTGGACGAGGCCGGGCTTCGCCGCCTCACCCGCTTCGATCCGCCGCAGGAACGACGCCCGCTTTATTGAGGCGCCGTTATTGAGGTGTCCCGGGCGCGGGCAGGGCGGGTGCGACGGCGGGGGCAGCCGTCAGCGCGCGCAGATGCGCGACGTTGCGCAGATGCTCGGGCAGCGTGCGCGCAAAGGCATGCCCGCCGCTGCCGTCGGCGACGAAATACAGGTCGTCGCTCGCCGCCGGATGCAGCACCGCGTCGATCGAGCCGAGACCCGGCGCGCAGATCGGGCCCGGCGGCAGACCGGTGACGACATAGGTATTGTAGGCGCTCGGCGTCTCCAGCTCCGCCCGCGTCAGCCGGTGATCGAGCACACCCGCGCCGTCGCTCGCGGCATAGACGACCGTCGGGTCGGATTGCAGGCGCATCCCGTCATGCAGGCGGTTGAGGAACACGGCGGCGACGTGCGGCCGCTCGTCGGGGCGCGCCGTCTCGCGCTCGACACCCTGTCCGGCATCTTCACCGCCAGCCCG
>NZ_BANB01000725.1 GCF_000964365.1 Acidisphaera rubrifaciens HS-AP3
GAAACCTGCCTCGGTCGCAAGCCGCCGCAAGCAGATCCACCTGTTCATCTCCGCGCTGGTGCTGCGCGGCGTGGACCCCGCGCGGCTGCAAACCCTCGCCGACGTCGTCGCGCCCGAGCGGGCCGGGCAGGGCCTGGCCTTCTACTGGGACCGCGCCGGGGGCGCCCCGTCCGTGCAT
>NZ_BANB01000724.1 GCF_000964365.1 Acidisphaera rubrifaciens HS-AP3
GCTGGTCAATGCCGTGCGCGTGCGGGGGGTGGCCGGCCGGACACTCGTGCTGTCGGACGAGACGATGCTGCCCGCGGACGCGACCCTGTGGACGACGGGGGTCCGGGGTGCGGCGTTTCTGGCGCGCAGCGGCCTCGACTGCGACGCTCTGGGCTGCGTGCGCATCGACCGGGGCCTGCGCAGCATCAGCCATCCGTTCGTCTACGCCGCGGGCGACTGTGCGTCCCCGGTGTGGCGGCGGCTGCCGAAGGCGGGCGTCTATGCGGTGCGGGCGGGGCCGGTGCTGGCGGAGAATCTCCGCCGCGCGGCGGAGGGGCGGCGGCCGATCCGCTGGCGGCCGCAGCGCGCGGCGCTGGTCATCGTCGGGCTCGGGGGCGGACAGTCAGTGGCGTGGCGCGGCCCGCTGGTCGCGTCCGGCGCCTGGGTGACGCGGTGGAAGGCGTGGCTCGACCGGCGATGGATGGCCCGTTACGCGCCGCCGCCGGTCAACGGGCGGACGGAGGCGGAAGCGGACGCCGCGGCGCCCCCCGTCGCTCAGAAGCGCGGGCCGGTGAACAGCAGCACCAGCACGATCAGAAGCAGGAACAGCCCGAGCCCGCTGCCCGCCCAGCCCCCTTCGCGCGGTCCGGCATAGCCGCCGTACCAGCCGCGCCGGTAGCCGGTGTGGCCGAAGCCGCCGAACGCGAGGATGATGAGGACGATCAGCAAAAGGGTGAGCATGGCGGCAGTAACGCCGCCGGACGCGCCCGGGTTGCACGGTCAAGCCGAACGGCACCGTCAGGCCGGGCTGCCGGTCCCCTGCGCGCGCACGATTTCGCCGTGCCGCGTCTCCTCGGGCAGGCAGAGCGCCACCAGGGCCGGCGTCAGCGTCGCCGGCACCGGCAGTGCTGCCTGATCCTCGCCCGGATAGGCCAGCCGGCGCAGCCGCGTCGCCATCGGCCCGGGCTCGAAGAGATTGATGCGCAGCCGGGTGCGGCGCATCTCGTCGGCCCAGGACAGCACAAGATGCTCCTGCGCCGCCTTCGCCGCGCCATAGGCGCCCCAGTACGCGCGCGGCGCGCGGGCGCGCGCGTCGGTGACGAACACCGCCCGGCCCGCCTCCGCCGCCTGCAGCAGCGGCGCGGTCGTGCGGATCAGCCGCAGCGCCGCGCCGACCCCGGCCGCCATC
>NZ_BANB01000723.1 GCF_000964365.1 Acidisphaera rubrifaciens HS-AP3
CGGCCTGCTGGTGCGCAGCGCCGACGCCGCCGATGCGGCGTTCGACGACGCCGCCGCGCCGAGCGTGGCAGCGGCGCCCGCGCTGCTGACCCCGCGGGAGCTCGAAATCCTGGGCGCCGTCGGCGACGGGCTGAGCAACAAGGCGGTCGCCCGCGCGCTCGGCATTTCGGCCCACACGGTGAAGTTTCATCTGGAAGCGGTCTTCGCGAAGCTCGATGCCCGCACCCGCGCCGAGGCGGTGGCGAAGGGCCTGCGTCGCGGTCTGATCGAGGTTTGACCCCGCCGCCGCGGGCGGCGGCCGGGGCAGCATTTGCGGCACGCGGCGGGAGCGTCGATACTGGCGGCTGTCATTTCGTCGGCGCCCGCATCCGCTTCCGTGGCGTCACGGCGCGTGACTCGGCGGGCGCGGCGTCCGTGCGACGTGCGCGCCTGCATCCGCGGGACTGACCAAAACAGGATTCGACAGGTTCCATGTCAAAGGCCGACTGGGAAATCCCGCCAAACCTGCAGCCCGATCCGAGCGACTACAGCTTTGATCTGGACGCCGCGCTCAACGCGGTCGTCGGGCTGAAATGCCACGCGCCGGCGGACGCCTTCACCGCGGGCGTGCTGGGCACCGAGCGCGTGGGCAGCGGGGTGGTCATCCGCGACAGCGGGCTGATCGCGACCATCGGCTATCTCGTGATGGAAGCGGAGACGATCTGGCTGACGACGCAGGACGGGCGCGCGGTCCCCGGCCATGCGCTCGCCGTCGATCAGGACAGCGGCTTCGGGCTGGTGCAGGCGCTGGGACCGCTGCGGCTGCCGGCACTGGCGTTCGGCGACGCGGACCGCCTGCGTCTCGGCGACGCGGCGGTGTTCGCCGCCCATGGCGGCCGTCACCATGCGATCGAGACGCGCGTGATCGGGCGGCAGGAGTTTGCCGGCTACTGGGAATACGTGCTCGACGACGCGATCTTCACCGCGCCCGCGCACCCGTTCTGGGGCGGCGGCGCGCTGATCGGCACCGATGGCCGCCTGGTCGGCATCGGCTCCCTGATCCTCCAGCAAGGTGACGGCAAGGGACGGCGCATGGACATGAACATGACCGTGCCGATCACCCACCTCGCCGCCATCCTCGACGAATTGCTCGCCTATGGCCGTGTGCGACGGCCGCCCCGCCCGTGGCTCGGCATGTATGCGACCGAGAGCGACGACATGCTGGTGGTGGGCGGGCTGATGGACGGTGGTCCGGCCGAGGGGGCGGGGATCCGTCCCGGTGACCGTGTCGTGGGGGTGGATGGCGACGAGGTGTCCGATCTCGCTGGCCTCTGGCGCCGCGTATGGGCCTGCGGCAGCGCGGGCGCAGAGGTGCGGCTGAATATCCAGCGCGACGACCGCCTGTTCGACGTGACCATCCGCTCCGCCGACCGCGCCGCCTATCTCAAAGCCCCGAAGCTGCACTGAGCATGTCCGCATCCCACGACGCCGACCGTCCGTCGACCGGCATCGCCGTCGCGATCGTGCCGGTCACCCCGTTCCAGCAGAACTGCGCCATCGTGCATGACCGCGCGAGCCGCCGTGCCACGGTGATCGACCCGGGCGGCGACGTGGACGCGATCCGCGCGCGGCTGTCGCAGCTCGACGTGACGGTGGACGCGATCGTGCTGACGCACGGCCATATCGACCACGCCGGTGGGGCGGCGGCGCTGCGCGAGGCGCTGTCGGCGGCCGGGACGCCGGTGCCGATCATCGGGCCGGACCGCCGCGACGACTTCCTTCTGGCGGCCCTCGCCGAACAGGGGGCGGCCTTCGGCCTCGGCGACGCGCGTGCCGTGACGCCCGACCGCTACGTGACCGAGGGCGAGACGGTGGCGATCGCCGGCGTCGACTTCGCGGTGCTGCATTGCCCGGGCCATACGCCGGGCCACGTGATCTATGTCGCGCCCACGCTGCGCTTCGCCATCATGGGCGACGTGCTGTTTCGCGGCTCGATCGGACGGACCGACTTCCCATACGGCGACACGGACGCGCTGCTCGGCGCGATCCGCGACAAGGTGCTGCCGCTCGGCGACGACGTCTCGTTCATCTGCGGGCACGGGCCGGCGTCCAGCATCGGCGCGGAGCGGCAGGGCAATCCCTTCCTGCGCGGCATGAGCTGAGGCCGCGCGCGCCGCGTCAGGGACCGACCGGCGGGAAATACTGCGGCGCCTCGCGCCGGTCGATCAGCCCGTAGTCGCGCACGATCCGCACCTCCCGCCGGCGGGCCCCGGCCGGGAAACGCGTCCATGCGCCGGGCGCGTCGGTCCAGGTCGCCAGCGCCAGCCGGTCGCCCGGCGTCAGGATCGCGTCGAACACGTCCCACGCGACCGGTGCGCCCGGCACGGCGCGGTCCGGCTGATCGAGGCCCAGCCGCGCCGCGACCTCATTCGGAGCCAGATCGTCGCCGGCCGCCGGATCGTGCGCCTGGACGATCGTGACCGCGACGCCGAGCCCGACCTCGGTCGTATCGAGCCGCTGCTCGCGAAGAGCGTGCCCGTCGGGGACATGCGTGTCGGCGGTGACCTGCCCCACGCGCAGATGGTAATGGCGGAACACGGACGCGCGCCCCTCGGCCTGCACGTCGTGGTGGAGCGCATGGGTGCGCCAGCGCACCAGCGCCTTTTCGTCGCGCCAGGTGGAGAGCGACAGCAGCCGGCCGGGTTCGCGGCGGCTGCGGTAGCGCACGTTGTCGATGAAGCCGTCGATGCGCAGCAGTTCCGGGCGCAGCATCGCGGCGTGGCCGAGATAGGCGTCCCAACGATCGGGCCGCGGCTGCACCTCGAAGATGACGCAGAACACGGCGCCCGCTCTCAGTCCGCCGTGCCGAGCAGCGGCGGGGCGTCGTCGCCCTCCGCGAGGGCCGCCTCGCGCGCGGCCGGGAGGAACAGGCTGACGATCGTGCCCGCGCCCTCCACGCTGCGCAGCGCGACCGATCCCTGCGACTGCTTGACGAAGCCGTAGACCTGACTGAGGCCGAGGCCGCTGCCCTGGCCGACCGGCTTGGTGGTGAAGAACGGCTCGAACGCCGAGGCCTGGATTTCCGGCGTCATGCCGCTGCCGGTGTCGGCGACCGCGATGCAGACATAGCGGCCTGGCCGCAGGTCGGGCGGCGGATCGACCGCCGCCGGCCCGGTGCCGGACGATCCCATGCCGTGCTCGACGACGCTCGTCTCGATCCGCACGAGGCCGCCCTCCGGCATCGCGTCGCGGGCGTTGATGACGAGGTTGAGGATCGCGTTCTCAAGCTGGTTCGCGTCCGCTTCCACCTCCGGCAGCCCGGCGCCGAGCGAGAGATCGAGGACCACCGCGCCCGACAGCGTGCCGCGCAGGATCGGCTCGAGCTGCTCGGCCAGCCGGTTGACGTCGAAGCGCGTGGGCCGCAGCGACTGCCGGCGCGAAAAGGCCAGAAGCTGCTGCGTCAGCGCCCCGCCCCGCCCGGCCGCCTGCATGGCCCGCTCGATCAGCGTCCG
>NZ_BANB01000722.1 GCF_000964365.1 Acidisphaera rubrifaciens HS-AP3
GGCCGGCGCGCGGGGCGCGCGCGTCAAGGTGTCGGTCATGTCGCGTGACTCGGCGTTGTGGGCGGGCGCATGATTGAACCTCTCGCCTTCCGGCGCGCTTGACTGCGGTCGGCGGTCATGGTTGCCGGCCGGGGGCTGTCCGGAGGGCCCGGCACGGCTATATGCCGACCGGGACCGGAGCCGGGTGACCGGAGCCGGGACCATCAGGAGCGTGTCGCGGCCCGCCGCCTTCGGCCGCCTCGTCACGTCGTACGCGTCGTCAGTTGGACCTGCGTCGTCAATCAGATGGGTAGCACATGAAGAACGCCGAGCTAGACAAGATCACTGCTTCGGTCGAGGCCGCGGTGCGGCAGGCCTACGCGCTGGGACGGCGCGACGCCCTCGATCACGTCGCCCGCTGGGCGCAGACCGAGGAGACGACCTCGACGCAGCTCGCGCTGACCGACGCGAACGGCCACTCCGCGACCGAGGAAGCGACGGCGCATCCCGTCCCGGCCACCACCGGGCCGAGCGCCTCCGCCCGCGCGGCGGCGGCGGCGCACAGCGAGGCCGCCACCCGCCCGCGCGGGTTCGGCGCGTTGCTGCGCGACTACGTCTATCCCACGGATTGAGTAGGTTAGCGGACGGACTTCACGGATTGAGGCAAGGGATGGCGGGCCGGGGCGAGGTCAGAAGCAGCGGACCTCGGCCTCGGCCTGCGCTTCCTTGAGCGCGCGGACGATGTCGTTCGCCTCCGACTGGCGGAACTCCTCGCCGAGATAGCCGCCGACCAGGCCCTGCCGCATGCTGAGCACCGTCTCGGCCTTTTCGTAGCGGGCATAGGGCAGGATCGAGGCGATGACGTCGATCGAGCAGGAGCAGTGGTCGAGCGCCTCGCGCGAGCCGCCGTTCACCGACATGCAGGCGAACACGTAATCCGCGCGGGCGGCGGTCGGGTAGTCGTTCACCGCTCCCGCGCCGGGGAGCGCCGCCTGGGCCGCGAGTCCCGTCGCCGTCGATTGCGGCGCGGCGGCGGACGGCGCGGCGGCGGGCTTTGCTCCGGACGCCCCATTGGAGTCCGCCGCGGACGCCGCCCCGGATGCCGCTCCCGACTGCGGCGAGGCCTGCGGCGGGGATTGCGCGAGGGCTGCTTGCGGCAGCAGGAGCGGGATCAGGACGGGCAGGAACAGGCGGCGTCGCATGCGCTCTCCGGTCGGCACGGTGCGGGGCGCAGCCTAGACCCGGCGCGGCGGCGTGGCCATGCCCGCCCCGCGCTTGCTTTTGCCGCCGATGCAGCCAAAGTCCGCGCACAACAATGTGCGGGAGGGCAGCGTGCGCATCGCGCGACGCGACGTCCTGAATAGTATCGCCGCGGCCGGTGTGGCCGGCACCCTTGCGGGCACCTTGGCCGGCGCGGCGGCGCTTCGCCCGTCCGCCGCGCGGGCGGATGCGGCGGCGGCGACC
>NZ_BANB01000721.1 GCF_000964365.1 Acidisphaera rubrifaciens HS-AP3
GCGGGCGGGGCCGCCGGCCAGCGCGAGGCCTGCCGCGAGCCCGCCGGCCAGACCGCCCGCGAGCAGGCTCCGTCGGCGCAGGACCAGGGCTTCCGGCGTTACCCGCGCTTCCTGGATGTGCCAGTCGGGACGGCGGTGTACGGGCATGTGCAATCTCCTGGGCGCTCGGGCGCGTGACGGGTCCCGCCTTGAAGCCTTGGCCCGCGGGCCGGGGAATCAAGGGGCGTGCCGGCATTGCGCGCGACCGGGCCGACCCGTTACAGCCGCCCACGACAAGGGCAGGCGGAGCGGGCATGGACCGGGACGGGACGGGGCGCGGCGCGGGTGACGAGCAGGCTTCGGCGGGGGCCGTCGATCTGACGCGGCGGGAGACGTTCGCCCACTGGTCGCGCGATCTGGCGCGCTGGGGCGACACCGACCGCATCGGGCATCTGAACAACGCGGTCTTCGCGACCTTTTTCGAGACCGGGCGGGTGTCGCTGATCCATGACCGGACGCTGATGCTGGGTCCGCCGGGGACGCTGTTCGTGATCGCGCGGCTGGCGATCGATTTCCGCGCCGAGATGCACTGGCCGGGCGAGGTCGAGATCGGTACCGGGCTGCTGCGGATCGGGCGCAGTTCGGTGACCCTGGGACAGGCGCTGTTCCAGGCCGGGCGCTGCACCGCGACGGCCGAGAGCACGCTGGTGCTGATCGACGCCGCAACCCGCCGCGCGACGCCGTTCCCGCCGGCGAGCCGGGCAACGTTCCATCGCTTCGCCCTGCCGGCCCACGCGGCGGATGCCGCCGACGAGGACCGGCCCGGGGGGGTGGCCGGGGGACTGGCCGGGGGTTTGGCGGGTGGTATCGCCGGCGGTGCGGCGCAGGGCGAGTCCGGCGGCGATGCCGTCGGGCAGCCGGGCGCGTCGCATGTGCGCGGAGGGGCGGGCTGATCCGGGCCCGCCGCCGCGCATGGCGCATTTTTCATGTCCCGGTTCGCTGCGGCTGAGGTTGTCCGGCGCGCGGCGCTTTGCCATTGCTTCGCCGCAGCCCGTCCGCGACGGCCGGGGACTCGCCGCTATGACGACCGTGGCCCGATGGCGGGCCGCCCGATTTTCACGCCTGGAGCGATGATGATGACGCGTACCCCTGCCATCGCGGCGATTGCCGCGCTGCTGACCGGCTCGGCTTTTCTCGCGGGCTGCCAGGTGCGCAGCCAGGACTACTACACCTTCGACAAGATGGTGGCCGAGATGGGCCGCGCCCCCGACAGCGTGGACAAGCTGAAGGACGGCGGCAACGTGTCGTACTACAAGGCCTATCACGGCGACGACCTGATGGAGTTGATCGTGTCCTTCGCGCCAAGCGGCCGTTGCGCCAGCGCCCGCGATTCGGTGGTCGTCACCGGCCCGCACGGCACGTCCGAGGTGCGGCGCCCGGCCGCCGGTCCCGACGGCAAGCTGCCGCCCGGCACGCCGGCGAACCTCGCCGCGATCTATGGCTCCGACACGTTCCAGCAGTTCGACCGGGTGGTCTCCGCCTGCCGCTGAGGCGGCGGCAGGTCAGACCAAGTCATCTAGTCAGCCCAGGAGGGG
>NZ_BANB01000720.1 GCF_000964365.1 Acidisphaera rubrifaciens HS-AP3
GTCCGTCACCCGGCCCGTGATCGCCGCCGGCCCCGGCGCCAGATGCAGCCGCGCGCCGGGCAGCGCGTCGTACGCCATCAGCGCCTGCAGCGTGTCCGCGCCCGGCGGGCCCACGATATGCGTCGGGTGCGGGTTCCAGGTGGCGAAACTCACATGCACCGGGTCGAGGTTCAGCCCGCCCTCGATCTCCGCGATGTTGCGCCGCGCGTGCGCGAGCCAGGCCGCGTCCGACCGGTCCTCGCCGTCGCCGTTGTAGATGAAGGCGATCCCGGCGCCGAGCCGGTGGGCGAGCAGCGTCTCCGCCACCACCGACTGCCGCCAGCCCGGATTGTCCCACGCGATGTCCAGCTCGAAGAACGCCAGCGTCTTGCCGGTCGCCCGCGCCAGCCCGTCGCGATAGGCGCGCACCGAAGCCTGCCAGTCCGCCTCGCGCGTCAGCGGCACGGTGGGCAGGATCTCGCCCACCACGACATCCGGCCACGCCGCCTTGAACGCGTTGACCGTGATGGCGACGTCGCGGATCGTCTCGTCCAGGTCGAGGCCGCAATTCTGCCCGCCCGCCGCGTAGTGGCCGAAGAACAGCCCGCCATCCAGCGACAGGTACCGCACCGTCACGCCGATCCGGCGCAGCCGCTCGACCGAGGCGGCGAGCACGCGCGGGTCGTCATAGCCCTCGGTATGGCCGCAGGCCCGGCCGGAGACGATCACCGGGTTGGCGGCATAGTCGAAGGCGACGCCCCGCGCGGCGATCTGGCCGAGGCGGCGGCGCAGCTCGTCCTCCGGCATGCCGAGGACGAAGCCGGTGGTCAGTCCCGCGACCTGCATCGGCGGGATCAGCCGGTCGAGCATGCCCGGCGCGAACAACCGGTCCCAGTCGGTCTGCGCCGCCTCCAGCATCCCCAGCAGCACCGGATCGTCCCCGGGTGCCGCGCGCAGGCGGGCGAGCACGTCGGGCCGGGGCTGCGGCAGGGTGAACCAGCGCTCGGGCGGCGGGCCGGGGGCGGGCGGCGGC
>NZ_BANB01000719.1 GCF_000964365.1 Acidisphaera rubrifaciens HS-AP3
GCCGCGGCGGCGCCGGACGCGGCGGCGCGGCTCGATCGCGCGGCACCGCCGATCACTTCGGTGCTGCGGACCCGCTACCCGGGCGACTACGCCTCGCTGCTGACACAGGCGGCCGCGGGCGTGCCGCCGGGCGTGCTGCTGCTGGGCGAGGTGCGGCGGGTCAAGCAGACCCATGGCGACACCGTGATCCATGCGCCCGAGGCGAGCCTGCGCGCGCTGATCGGCGCCGATCATGCGCTGGTGCAGGCGGCGGCGACGCATGACGCGTCGCTGTGCCCGGCGCTGATCACCGGCCCGATCCCGCCGCTGCCGGACGGGCCGGTCACCGAGGCCTATGAGGGCCGCACCGCCGCCCTGCTGACCGCGATCGCCGACGCCCGCGACCATCCGGTGACCGAGCGCCGCGCCAATCCCGACGACTACAAGGCGTTCACCGCCGCGGCCAAGCGCAGCGGCGTGGGCGTGGCCGGCTGGGCCGTCCTCGCGCCCACCAATCTGGGCGCCGCCAAGCCGGAGGATGTCTGCCGCGCGCTGTTGTCGGTGGATGCGACGGTGCTGGCGATGCACGACGACGTGGCGGACCGCGTGCTGTCCGACCTGGCCGCGACGCTCGCCTCGCAGCAGGGACGCTAGGCACGACGGACGAGGCGGGCGGGCGTCAGCCGGGGAGGCGACGCAGCCCGTCGATGAAGACGTCCACGAGGCGCAGCACGTTGGCCTGCCAACCCGGCCGGTCGTGGGTGTAGCAAAGCCCGACCAGGGTGCGCAGGACGTCCTCCGCCCCGATATCGCCGCGGATTTCCCCGGCCGCGACCGCCCGGTCGAGCAGGCCGCCGATGGCGACAGTCAGGCGCTCGAACGAATAGGCGATCAGCCCCGGCGCGTTATGGGCCGCGAGGGCGAGCGCCGCCGACATACCCTTTTTGGTGGCAACGAACGCGACATTGGCGTGCAGCAGGCGGCGCAGCGCCTCGGTCGGTGAGCCGGGTTCGGTCTTCAGCGCCTCGGCCAGCTCCGCGAGCTGGTCCACCTCGCGGCGATAGACCGCCTCGAACAACGCCTCGCGGGTCGGGAAATGGCGGTAGAGCGTGCCGATGCCGACGCCCGCGTGACGGGCCACGGCCTCCAGGCTCGCCTCCGGCCCGCCGGCGCTGAACACGGCCTTGGCCGACTCCAGCACGCGCTCGCGGTTGCGCCGCGCGTCGGCACGCGGCGCGCGGGGGCGCGGCCGGGCGGGCGCC
>NZ_BANB01000718.1 GCF_000964365.1 Acidisphaera rubrifaciens HS-AP3
CGTCGCGGCGGATGACCGGCAGGACCGCGTCGCCCGCGCGGGCCAGGGCGATGCTGAGCCGTTCGTAGAACAGTTCCGCCCCGCCGTCGGGCGCGCCGGCCATCACCTGCGCGACCGTCAGCACGGCGCGTGGTCCGGGCCGCGGTGCTTCATGTGGGCGGCGTGTAGCACTTCTGACCGTCGCCGGGTCTAGCGCCCCGTCCCGCGGACCCCCACGTGCGACCTATGCCTTGGACCACATGTCTGCCCGCCCGCGCCGCCGTCGAGATCACCGGCGAGGACCGCGTCGCCTTTCTGCAGGGTCTGGTGTCGAACGACGTCGCGGCGGCGGCGCCGGGACGCTGGGTCTGGGCGGCGCTGCTGACGCCGCAGGGCAAGTGGCTGGCCGATTTCTTCGTCACCGCCGCCGGTGACCGGCTGTTGCTGGATGTGGAGGCGGCGCAGCGCGACGACTTGATCGCCCGCCTCGCGCGGTATCGCCTGCGGGCCCGTGCCGCGCTCGCGCGGGTCGCGGCGCACGTGATCGTCTCCGACGCGCCCCCGCCCGCCGACCTGCGGGTGCT
>NZ_BANB01000717.1:0-179 GCF_000964365.1 Acidisphaera rubrifaciens HS-AP3
GCACCGCCGCGATCGACGCGAGGCCGGCGCGCAGGATCGTCACGTAATCGTCCAGCTCCCGCGTCTCGATCCGGTCCAGGTCGCAGACATGAAGGTGGTCGACGATGCCCCAGGCGTGCGCCGCCTGCACCGCAGCGCCGGCCAAGGTGGCGGCGCGGCTGGACAGCATGCGGGCGCGG
>NZ_BANB01000717.1:189-990 GCF_000964365.1 Acidisphaera rubrifaciens HS-AP3
CAGCCGGAGCTTGATCGCGGCCCCCTCGGCCGACGTGGGCGCGGTCGCGTCGATCCGCACGGACAGCGCGCCGGCCGCGTCGGTCAGCATGTTGATCTCTTCGGCGAGTGTGTCCAGCCGCGCGCGGCGGGCGTCGTCACTGGCGACGATCAGGGCGCCGTAACAGTCGATCAGCTCGGCGCGCACGGCGTCGTGTTGGGCTTCCACCGCGTCGCATCGTGCCTGCGTCGTCTGCAAGCACCGGAACAGCGCGACGACCGGATCAGCGTCACCCGACGCGGTGGGCGTAGCCATGGCGGGCAGCCACGGCGCGAGCGTAGCCATGGCGGCGCCGGCCAGCGCGGCCCGGCGGGACGGGGCGCCGGTCATGCCACGGCCCCCGGCTGCGCCAGTTCCGCCGCGTGCGCCAGCAGCCGGGCACGCTCGACCGGGGCGCCATCCGGGGCAGCCTCGGCCATCAGCACCGCCGCGATCGACGCGAGGCCGGCGCGCAGCATCGTCACGTACGCGCGCAAATCCTCCGTCTCGATCCGGTCAAGGTCGCAGGCATGAAGGTGGTCGACGATGCCCCAGGCGTGCGCGGCCTGGACGGCGGCGCCGGTCAGGGTGGCGGCGCGGCTGGACAGCATGCGGGCGCGGATCGCATGCGTCTTGTTCCACGCGCGGGTGGCTGCCGCCGAGGTGACGCGGTTGACGACGCCGTGCCGGGCCTCGATCGCGTCGAAGGCGGCGAAGGCCCTATGGAAGTCGGCGTCCAGCGCGATCAGCGCGGCGTCGGGCGGGGGTGTGGTAGTGGTGGGG
>NZ_BANB01000716.1 GCF_000964365.1 Acidisphaera rubrifaciens HS-AP3
GCGGCCGGAGGGGGCGGCGCTCGCGGCATGCGTCGCGGCGGTGCGCGCGTCGATCGCGCCGGGCGACGATCTGCATGCATCCGCCGAATACCGCGTGCATCTGGCGGGCGTGCTGGCGGCGCGCGCGGTGGCGGCGGCGTGGGCGCGCGCGGCATGAGCGGCGGGATGCACGACATACGGGTGACGGTGAACGGGCGCGCGGTCGCGCACCGGGTCGAGGATCGGCTGCTGCTGTCGGATTTCCTGCGCGGCGTGCTGGGCCTGACCGGCACGCATGTCGGCTGCGAGCACGGCGTGTGCGGCGCCTGCACGGTGCTGCTGGACGATGTCAGCGCGCGGTCGTGCCTGACGCTCGCGGTGCAGGCGGACGGGGCGGAGGTGCGGACGGTCGAGGGGCTGGGCACCGCCGAGGCGCTGGCGCCGCTGCAGGAGGCGTTCCGGGCGCATCACGCGCTGCAATGCGGGTTCTGCACGCCGGGGATGCTGATGACCTGCATCGACATGCTGGCGACGCGGCGGCTCGCGACCGACGAGGAGATACGCGACGCGCTGGGCGGCAATCTGTGCCGCTGCACCGGCTATGAGCACATCGTCGCGGCGGTGCGGTCGATGGTCGCCGCGCGCGACGCGGCCGGGGAAACGGCGGGAGAGAGACCATGAGGATGCACGTGCTGCCGGCCGGGCGGCTGCGGATGAAGCGGTCGGTGTTCGACGCCTCGGCCGACCGCGAGGCGCGGTTCGAATTGCCGGTGGGCGCGTTCCTGCTGCGCCATGCGCAGGGCAACGTGCTGTTCGACAGCGGCTGTCATCCGTCCGTCGCGACCGACGCGGCGGCGCGCTGGGGCGGGCTGGCGAAGGTGATGGTGCCGGTGTTCTCCGCGGCCGAGGCGCTGCCGGCGAGCCTTGCGTCGGCGGGGCTGGGCGTGGACGACATCGACGTGGTGATCTGTTCGCACCTGCATGCCGATCATTGCGGATGCAACGAGCTGTTCCGCCGCGCGACGGTGGTATGCAACACGCACGAGCTGGCGGCAGCGCGGGCGCCGGATGCGGCGGCCATGGGCTATGTCGCCGCCGACTGGGACCATCCGATGCCGGTGCAGGCGTTCGACGCGACGCTCGACCTGTTCGGCGACGGGCGGATCGTGTTGTTGCACATGCCGGGCCATACGCCGGGGATGAGCTGCGCGCGGGTGGAGCTGGACCGCACGGGCGCGGTGCTGCTGGCGTCCGACGCGGTGACGCTGCGCGACAGTCTCGACCGCGACTATGCGCCGCGCAACACGTGGAACGCCGAGAAGCTGCTGGCGTCGATGGCCGAGATACGGCGGATGGAGGCGGCGGGCGCGTGGGTGATCTGCGGCCATGACGACGCGCAGTGGCGGACGCTGCGCACCGGCGCCGAGTATTACGACTGATGGCCGCCGCCGCGCCCGATCCGCTGCTGCGTCCGGGGCTGATCGGCGCGCGGCTGCCGCGCGTGGAGGATGCGCGGCTGCTGACCGGGCGGGGCACCTATGCCGACGACGTGCGGCCGCGGGATGCGGCGCATGTCGCGATCCGGCGCAGCGATCATCCGCATGCGCGCATCGTGTCCATCGACACCGCGGCGGCGGCGGCTGCGCCCGGGGTGATCGGCGTCTACGTGGGCGAGGACCTGGCGGCGCAGGTCCGGCCGCTGCGCGCGACGTCGCGCATGGCGGGCTATCACGCGACGGAGATGTGGCCGCTCGCGCGCGGCGTGGTGCGCTATGTCGGCGAGCCGGTGGTCGCGGTGCTGGCCGAGGACCGCTACGCCGCCGAGGACGCGCTGGAGCTGATCGACATCGCGTACGAGCCGCTGCCGGCGGCGATGCACGCGCCGGAGGCGGCGGCGGCGGACGCGCCGCGCCTGCATGACGCGCTGCCGGGCAACGTGCTGGCCGCACGGCGCTTCGGACGCGGCGACATCGACGCGGCGTTCGCCGGCGCGCACGCGGTGGTGGAGGCGTCGTTCCGCCTGCATCGCAAGGCGCCGCTGGCGATCGAGCCGCGCTGTGCCGTCGCCGAATGGGACCACGGGCGGCGCGCGCTTGATCTGCATGTCGCGACCAACATCCCGGGCGTGGTACGCGACGCGCTGGCCGACTGTCTCGACATGCCGGGCAACCGGCTGCGCGTCATCGCCGCCGACGTGGGCGGCAGTTTCGGCGGCAAGGGCTCGGTCTATCAGGAGGAATTGCTGGTCGCGGCGCTGTCGCGTCTGTTGCGCCGGCCGGTGAAGTGGACGTCCGACCGGCTGGAGGATCTGGCGAGCACGAGCCAGGCCTTCGACGAGCGCATCGAGGCGTCGCTCGCGCTCGACGCCGACGGGACGATACGCGGGCTGCGCGCCGAGGTGCTGAGCGATGTCGGCGCCTATTCGATCTATCCGTGGACGGCGGCGCTGGAGCCGGTGCAGGTGGTGAGCTTCCTGCCCGGTCCATACCGCGTGCCGGCCTATGCGGCGGGCGTGCGGGCGGTGGCGACGCCGAAGGCGCCGACCGGGCCGTATCGCGGCGTCGGACGGCCGGCGGCAGCGTTCGCGATGGAGCGGCTGATCGACATGGCCGCCGCGCGCGTGGGTCTCGATCCGGCGGAGATGCGGCGGCGCAATCTGGTGCGCGCGGAGGAGTTTCCGTACCGCACCGGATCGGGGCTGATCTGGGACCGGTCCGGCTTCATGGAGACGCTGGAGGCGGCGTTGCGCGACGGCGGCTATGCGGCGCTGCGCGCGCGGCAGGCGGAGGCGCGGGCGGCGGGGCGGTGGTTCGGCATCGGGCTCGCGAGCTATGTGGAGCTGACGGGCATCGGCTCGCGCATCTCCGCCGCCCCCGGCATGCCGATCAACACCGGGATGGAGACGGCGAGCCTGCGCATCGACGTGACGGGCGCGATCACCGCCGCGTTCGGCATCGCCTCGCACGGGCAGGGGCTGGAGACGACGCTCGCGCAGGTGATCGCCGAGGAACTGGGCGCGCGCATCGACACGATCGAGGTGCTGCAGGGCGACACCGCGCTGGTCGCGAGTAGCACCGGCAGCTATGCGTCGCGCAGCGCGGTGATCGCGGGCGGCGCGGCGACGCTTGCCGCGCGCGAGGTGCGCGCCAAGCTCAAACGCGCGGCGTCGCTGCTGATGGAGGCGGACGAGGCCGACCTGGAGGTCGCGGACGGCACGGTGCGCGTCGCCGGCACCGACCGGGTGATGACGTTCCGCGACATCGCGCGCGCCATCTATGCCGACATGGGGCGCATCCCGCACGACCGGCGCGAGGATCTGATCTCGACGCAGACCTATGACCCCTATCTCGGCACCGCCGCGTCGGCGACGCATCTCGCGGCGGTGGAGGTCGATCCCGGCACCTATGCGGTGCGCGTGCTCGCCTATCACGTCGCCGAGGATTGCGGGCGGATCATCAATCCGCTGATCGTGGACGGGCAGGTGCAGGGGGCGGTCGCGCAGGGCATCGGCGCGGCGCTGCTGGAGGAAGTCACCTATGACGCGGCGGGGCAGATCGTGACCGCGAGCCTTGCCGACTATCTCGCGCCGACGGCGCCGTGCGTGCCGCCGATCGGCATCACGCATCTGGAGCTTGATCTGCCGGACAATGTCGGCGGGTTTCGCGGCATGGGCGAGGGCGGGACGATCGGCGCGCCGGCGGCGATCGCCAACGCGCTGTCGGACGCGCTGTCGCCGCTCGGCATCGCGGTCGATGAATTGCCGGCGACCCCGGAACGGCTGTTCCGGCTGGTGCGCGCGGCGCAGCGGAAGGATGATGGCGCATGAAACTGGATCTCGACGGACGGGTGGCGCTGGTCACGGGCGCGAGCCGCGACGTGGGGCGGGCGATCGCGCTGTCGCTCGCCGCCGAGGGCGCGGTCGTCGCGGTGAATTACCGCAGCTCCCCCGCTGCCGCCGGGGAGGTGGTGGCGGCGATCACGGCGGCGGGCGGGCGCGCGGCGGCCTATGGCGCGGATGTCGGCGACAAGGGCGCGGTGGACGCGATGGTGGCGGCGATCGTCGCCGCGCACGGGCGGCTGGATATCGTCATCAACAACGCGGGCGTCGCGCTGCGCCAGCGTTTCGGCGACAGCACGCCGGCCGACTGGCAGGCGCAGGTGAATGCCGGGCTGTACGGGCCGGTGCACACGTCGCACGCGGCGTTGCCGCACATGACGCGCAACAACTGGGGCCGCATCATCGTGTTCGCGGGCGACAGCTCGCGCGTGGGCGAGGCGGGGCTGGCGCTGGCGGCGGCGGCGCGCGCGGGCGCGATCGCGCTGGCGAAGTCGCTGGCCAAGGAATACGGGCGGTTCGGCGTGACCGCCAACGCGATCTCGCTGGGTCTGGTGGAGACGAGCCATTCGGACCCGGAATGGCTGGCGGCGAACCGCGAGAAGATCCTGCGCAACTACCCGATCCGCCGCCTCGGCACGCCGGACGACGTGGCGCCGATGGTGACGTTGCTCGCGTCGGAGGCGGGAGGGTGGATCACCGGGCAGACGGTGAGCATCAACGGCGGCTTCGCGATGGTGTGACATGCTGCATGCAGAGCTGATCGCCCCGGTCCACATCCTGCTCGCCCGCCATGCGGCGGCGCGGCGCGACGCGGTCTCGTTCGAGGATGCGGGGCGCGGCGTCACCTATGCGGCGCTCGCCGCGCGCACCGCCGGCATGGCGGCGTCGTTGCAGGCGCGCGGGGTGGGGCCGGGGGATGCGGTCGCGCTGTGCCTGCCGAACGGCGTCGCGTGGGTGGAATGCTGCCTCGCGATCCTGCGCGCGGGCGCGGTCGCGGTGCCGATCAGCCATGACGCGACGGCGGCGGAGATCGCGTACCGGATCGAGGATTCCGGCTGTCGCCACGCCTATGCCTCGGCCGCGCGCGCCGACGCCTTCGCCGCGTGCGCGGTGCTGGCGGCGGACGAGGGCGCGGCGGCGGAGGGGGCGGTCGCGCGCGATCCGGACGACCTCGATGCGGTGGCGTTCCTTGTCTACACGTCCGGCACGACCGGGCGGGCCAAGGGCGTGATGCTGACGTTGCGCAGCATGCTGTGGGTGGTCGCGGCGTGCTGGGCGCCGATCGTGGGGCTGGGGCCGGACGACCGCGTGCTGAGCCCGCTGCCGCTGTTTCATTCCTATGCGTTGAACCTGTCGGTGCTCGGCATCCTCGCGACCGGGGCGCGGGAGTTCATCATGGAGCGGTTCTCCACGACGGAGGCGCTCGCGCGGCTGGCGGGGGGCGGATACACGCTGCTGCCGGGCGTGCCGACGATGTTTCATTACCTGCTCGACGCGGTGCAGCGCGCGGGACGGAGTGATCTGGGCGCGCTGCGGCTGTGCGTCTCCGCCGGGGCGATCATGCCGGCGGCGCTGAATGCGTCGTTCGAGGCGGCGACCGGCGTGTTGCTGCTGGACGGCTACGGCATCACCGAGACGGCGACGATGGTGACGATGAACTGGCCGTACGGGACGCGGGTGGCAGGGTCATGCGGGCTGCCGCTGCCGGGGCTCGCGGTGCGCATCGTCGATCCGGCGGACGCCGACGTACCGCCGGGCGCGGAGGGCGAGCTGATCGTGCGCGGGCCGAACGTGATGCGCGGCTATCACGCCAAGCCGGAGGCGACGGCCGCGGCGCTGCGCGCGGGCTGGTACCGCACCGGCGATCTCGCGCGCGCCGACGCGCACGGGTTCATCACGATCACCGGGCGGCTGAAGGAGCTGATCATACGCGGCGGGCAGAACATCGCGCCGGCCGAGGTGGAGGAGGCGGTGGTGGCGTTCGCGGCGGTGCAGGATTGCGCCGTGGTCGGCATCGCGCACGCCACGCTCGGCGAGGTGCCGGTCGCCTTCGTCGTCCCGCGCGAGGGGGCGGCGCTCGACGAGGCGGCGTTGCGCGCGCATTGCGCGACCTTGCTGTCCGCCTACAAGGTGCCGCACGCGGTGCGCGTGGTGGACGCGATCCCGCGCACCGGGTCGGGCAAGGTGATGCGCTTCCGCCTGCGCGAGGCGCTGGGTGACGCGCCGCTCTGACGCCGCCGTGCCAGACCTTGGCGCCGCCGTGGCGCCGGGCGCGCGGGAGCGGCATTGCTCGGTCGGGCGCACGCTCGCGATCCTGTCGGATGCGTGGTCGTTCCTGGTGCTGCGCGAGGCGTATCTCGGCGCGCGGCGGTTCGGCGCGTGGCTGTCGGTGCTGGGCCTGCCGCGCGCGACGCTGGCGGAGCGGCTGGAGCGGCTGACGGCGGCCGGGCTGCTGCGCCGCGTGCCGTACAGCGCGCGGCCGCCGCGCGAGGAGTATCGGCTGACCGAGGCGGGGATCGACCTGTACCTGGTCATGCTGTCGCTGCTGCGGTTCGGCGATCAGTTCCTGTCGGCCGACCGGCCGCCGCCGTTGCAACTGGTGCACGCGACATGCGGCGCGGACTGCACGCCGCTGACGGCGTGTTCGCACTGCCGCGCGGCGATCGAGGCGCGGGCGGTGCGCTATCGCGACGGGCCGGGGGCGGGCGTCGGG
>NZ_BANB01000715.1 GCF_000964365.1 Acidisphaera rubrifaciens HS-AP3
CGCTACCGCTGGGCCTTCGCCGAGGATGGCGACACGCCCGTCGATCTCGCCCCACCCGACCCGGCGGCGTTCGACCGCGCCTGCGACGCGTTGACCGCGGCCCGCGCCGTGCTCGCCGCCGCGTGCCCCGCGCTGCGCGACGAGATCGACGCCCTGGTGGGCGAGGTCGTGTTCGCCGCCGGGCGCATCAGCGCGACGATGACCTTCGACGGCATCAGCAGCTTCGCCGCCTTCGGCGCGCTGGTGCTCAACGCCGCCGAGCACCGCACCGTGCCGGGCGCGCTCGCCGGCTACGTGCACGAGGCGGCGCATCTCCTCCTGTTCGCGCATACCGAGGGGCGCGCGCTGGTGGAGAACGGGCCGGAGGCGATCCATGCCTCGCCGCTGCGTCCCGATCCGCGGCCGATGGACGGCATTTTCCACGCGACCTTCGTCAGCGCCCGCATGGCGTTTGCGCTGGAACACGCCCTCGCGTGCGACGCGCTCGCCGCGTCGGACCGCGACGAGACCGCCCGCCTGCTCGCCGGCGCGCGCCGGGCCTTCGCCGACGGCCTCGCCATCCTGCGCGCGGCCGGCCGCCCGACCACCGTTGGCCACGCGCTGATCGACGCGGCGGACGCGGCGATGCGGCCGGCGGCCTGAGCATGCGCATCGCCGCCGTCATGATGGTACGCAACGAGGCGGCGGTGATCGCCGACAGCGTCGGCCACCTGCTGCGCCATCTGCGCGTCGACGCCGTCCACGTCGCCGACAACGGCTC
>NZ_BANB01000714.1 GCF_000964365.1 Acidisphaera rubrifaciens HS-AP3
CGACGGTCGCCGCCACGCGCTGGGCGGCGACCAGCAGCGGCGGCAGCGGCGCGCCGAGCGATTCCGCGCGTCGGGCGAGCCGTCCGGCGACGTCAGCCAAGGCGGGCGACCAGCCGGTCGATGACGTCGGCGAGGGAGATCCCGTCCTCCCGCGCCGAAAAGCTCAGGGCCATGCGGTGACGCAGCACCGGCCGCGCGAGCGCCGCCACGTCGTCGATGCTCGGCGAGAGCCGGCCATCCAGCAGCGCGCGGGCGCGGCAGGCGAGCATCAGCGCCTGCGCCGCGCGCGGGCCGGGGCCCCAGGCGACGTGCTTCTGCACGAGATCGTCGTCGGACGTCTCCGGCCGGCCGCCGCGCACCAGCGCCAGGATCGCGTCCACCACGCTTTCGCCCACCGGTACGCGGCGGATCAGCGTCTGCGCCGCCTGCAACTCGTCGGCGGTCAGTACCTGCGCCGGCCGTGCCTCGGCCGCGCCCGTGGTCGCCAGCAGCATGGTCCGCTCGGCGGCGAGCGCCGGATAGGTGACGATCACCTCCAGCAGGAAGCGGTCGAGCTGCGCCTCGGGCAGCGGGTAGGTGCCTTCCTGCTCAATCGGGTTCTGCGTGGCGAGGACGTGAAACGGCTTGGGCAGGGCATGCTCCACGCCGCCGACGGCCACCCGGTTCTCCTGCATCGCTTGCAGCAGGGCGGATTGCGTGCGCGGGCTCGCGCGGTTGATCTCGTCGGCCATCAGCAGCTGGCAGAACACCGGCCCCGGCACGAAGCGGAAGCTGCGCCGTCCCTCGCTTTCGTCCAGCACCTCGCTGCCGAGGATGTCGGCGGGCATCAGGTCGGGCGTGAACTGCACGCGCTTGGCGGCGAGGCCGAGCACGACGCCCAGCGTCTCCACCAGCTTGCTCTTGCCGAGACCAGGGACGCCGACCAGCAGCAGGTGGCCGCCGCACAGCAGGGTGATGAGCGTCTGGTCGATCACCTCGTCCTGTCCGAACAGGACGCGTCCGATCTCCGCGCGCACCGCACCCACCCGGCCGCCCAGCGCCTCCACCTGCGCCAGCAACTCGGTACCGGTCAGCGGGGTCGGGACGCCCCCCCCGGGCATGCCGGCCCCTGGCACGCCAGCCTGTGACCCTGCCGCCATACCGGACGCGGCGGAAGATGCGGACATGCGTGATTCCTTCTGCGGTTATCGTCGCCCGGGGCGGGCGGCCCTTCACCGGGGTGACTGATGCTACCTATATCCTGATCATGCGCGAAGGCGCGCCGGTCGGCTGCATCGTCCTTGGCGGTTCGGCCGGCCGTCATCGGGTGGGGCAGCACAGCGCGTGCCGGCCGATCTTGGACAGACCCGGCCTTGCCGGGACATTGCCGGCTGATGGATAGCCGGATGAAGGACGCCCGGCCCATGGAGTCACCGACAGGGTCGCCGCGACGGGGAGGCGGAATGCAGGAAGTGATCGACAGGGGCGCCGTGCCGGCAGTGACCATCGGGCCGGCCAAGTCCGGGGCCGCCGAGCAGGTCCGTCACGCGGACGGCGGAAGCGGTCCCCGGATCGAGCGCGCGGCACGGGTGCCGGTCGATTGCGGCGATCTGCCGTTCCTGATCAAGCGCGACGGGACATGGCTCTATCGCGGCAGCCCGATCGGCCGGAAGGAGCTGGTCTGCCTGTTCTCCAGCGTCCTGCGCCGCGATGCGGAAGGGAAATTCTACCTCCAGACCCCCGCCGAGCGTGGCCATATCGAGGTGGAGGACGTGCCCTTCCTCGCGGTCGAGCTTGACTGGAGCGGCGAGGGCCGCAGCCAGACGCTGTCGTTCCGCACCAACGTCGACCAGGTCATCACCCTGGGGCCGGAGCACAGGATGCGGGTGGCGCACGACCTGCTGACCTGCGAGCCGACGCCCTATCTGCATGTGCGCGACGGCGACGGGGCCTTTCCGATCGAGGCGCGGATCTCGCGGGCCGTTTATTACGAATTGGTCGCACTCGCGGAACCGCATCAGGTGCGCTGCCAGCGCATGCTGGGCGTCTGGAGCGGCGGGGCGTTCTTCCCGCTGGGCGAAATGCCGCCGGGCGAGGCGTGACGGGACCGTTCGCCGGCGTGGACGCCGCTGACCTCCGCCTCCGTCTCGCCGCGCCGCGGCGGGCGGATGATCCGCTCGATGCCCGGCTCGCCGTCCCGGCTCGCTCGGACGACGCGGCCGACCTCGTGGACCACGCCCCGGTGCCGGCGGCGGTGCTGGTGCCGATCATCCTGGGCCCCACGCCCGGCATTCTTTTGACCAAGCGCACCGAACGGCTGCGCCGCCATGCCGGGCAGGTGAGCTTTCCGGGCGGGCGCATCGACCCGGGCGACCCCGACGCGACCTCTGCCGCCCTGCGCGAGGCGGAGGAGGAGATCGGGCTTTCCCCCGCGCAGGTGGAGGTCGTGGGGACGCTGCCCGATTACGTGACCGGCACCGGCTATCTGGTCTCGCCCATCGTCGGGCTGGTCCCGCCGGGCCTGCGCTACACGCCGGCGCCCGAGGAGGTGGAGGCGGTGTTCGAGCTGCCGATGGACGTCCTGCTCGATCCCGCCGCGCCGCAGCGGCGGCGGGCGCAGTATCGGGGCCGCTGGCGGGAGTTCTGGGTCTGGCCGCATCCCGATCACTATATATGGGGCGCGACCGCCGCGATCCTGCTGCACCTGGCGCGGGTGCTGCGCGCGGACGACGGGTGAGGGGCCGGGCATGCGCTGGCTGGAGCTTGGCCTGCTCGCGGCCCCGGCGCTGGCCTTCGCCGCATGGTGGTTCCTCGCGCGCCGGGGCGGTCCCTCGGCACGGATGGTGACGGCCGCCGTCCTGGGTCTCGTCGTGATGGTGTCGGCGCTGGTCTGGCTGTCGGAACGGCGCAGCCTCGGCCGTTCGGATGTCTACGTGCCGGCGATCTGGCAGAACGGGCACCTGATCCCCGGCCATGGCCGCGACGGCTGACATGGGCGGCGGGGAGGACGAGGCGCCGGCGCGGTGGATCGACCCGCCCGATTTCCTGGTCCGCCCCGCGCTGGCCGAGATCCTATCCGCGCTGCCGGGCGCGCGCGTGGTGGGCGGGGCGGTCCGCGACGCGCTGGCCGGCCGCCCGGTCGCCGATATCGACGTTGCCACGCCCGAGCCGCCCGCGCGCGTGACCGAACGCCTCGAAGCCGCCGGGCTGCGGGTCGTGCCGACGGGGCTGGCGCACGGCACCGTCACGGCGGTGACGCCGGACGGGCCGGTCGAGGTCACCACGCTGCGGCGCGACGAGGCGACGGACGGCCGCCACGCCGTCGTCGCCTTTACCGCCGACTGGCGCGCCGACGCTGCCCGGCGCGACTTCACAATCAATGCCCTGTCGCTGCGGCCCGACGGGGCGGTGTTCGACTATTTCGGGGGGCTCGCCGACCTCGATGCCGGGCGGGTGCGCTTCGTGGGCGATCCGGCGCAGCGGATCGCCGAGGATTATCTGCGCATCCTCCGGTATTTCCGCTTCCAGGCCCGCTATGGCCGCGTCCCGCCCGATGCCGCGACGGCGGCGGCGCTGCGCGCCGGGGTGCCGGGCCTCGCGCGCCTGTCCGCCGAGCGGGTCTGGGGCGAACTGCGCCGCATCCTCGTCATCCCCGACCCGCTGTCCGCGCTGCGGCTGATGGCCGCGCTCGGCGTTCTGGCCGCCGTGTTGCCCGGCGCGGTGGTGGACGATCTGGCACCGCTGATCGCGGCCGGGGCGCCGCCCGATCCGCTGCTGCGCCTCGCGGCCCTGACGGCGGAGGACGCGGCGGCGCTCGGCGCGCGGCTGCGGCTCGCCAATCATGAACAGGCGCGCCTGGAGACGCTGCGCGGCACGCCCGCGCCAGGCCCCGGCGATTCCGACGACGCGCTGCGCCGGCTGCTGGCCGACATACCCGCGGACATAGCGGCCCTGCGCGCGTGGCTGGCGCAGGCCCGGCACGGGCGCGACGGTGGGGCCGAGGGCTGGGACGCGCTGCGGGCACGGCTCGCGGTCATCGAACGCCCGGTTTTCCCGCTTGCCGGGCGCGATGC
>NZ_BANB01000713.1 GCF_000964365.1 Acidisphaera rubrifaciens HS-AP3
GACACGCTGCCGCCGCCGGTGACCAGCACGGCGGCCCCGGTGCAGCTGGTGCCCGGCGCGCGCGCCGAGGCCGGCGGCCGGGGCACGTTCCAGCTCGATTTCGCCGATACCGACGTCCGCGAGGTGGTGGCGCAGATCCTCGGCACCATGCTCGGGGCCAACTACACGATCGATCCCGGGGTGCACGGCACGGTCACGCTGCGCACCGCGCAGCCGCTGACGCGCGCCGAGCTGATCCCGGCGCTGGAGACCATCCTGGCGCAGAACGGCGACGCGCTGATCAAGGCCGGCAGCCTGTACCGCGTCACCACCGGGTCCAACGCGGGGGCGGCGGTGCTGACCACGATCGTGCTGCTGCATTATGCCTCGGGCGAGGATCTGGCGAAGCTGTTGCAGCCCTATGCGCAGAACGGCGCCAAGATCGTCGCCAACAGCGGGTCGAACGCCGTCATCATCAGCGGCGATCCGATGCAGCGCGAGGCGCTGGCGCAGCTGGTGCAGGCCTTCGACGTCGATGCCCTGGCGGGCCAGTCCTATGCCCTGCTGCCGGTCGAGAACGGGGCGGCGAGCGACTTCGCGACCGCGTTGCAGGGGGCGCTGAAAAGCAAGGAGAACGCCGCCCTTGCCAGCGTCGTGCGGGTCATCCCGATGTCGCGCATCGGCGCCGTGCTCGTGGTCGCCAACAACCCGCGCTATGTGCAGGACGCCGAGCGCATCTACAGCCTCGTCGTGCACAACCGCGACGCGACGATGCGCAGCTGGCACGTCCATTACCTGCAGAACGGACGCGCCAACGACGTGGCGTTCGTGCTGCAGGAGGCATTC
>NZ_BANB01000712.1 GCF_000964365.1 Acidisphaera rubrifaciens HS-AP3
TTTCCGGGGAGGCGCGGCTGCGCGAGACGGCCTACGCCGTCACCGCCGCGTCCTGATCCAGCCCGCCCCTCGCCGGCCGCCCCTCGCCAGGCGCCCTTTGCCAGGTGCCACGGGCCGCCCGGTCCCCGGCCCATCCTCGCGGCGGCGCGCCTGCCCGCCGCTGCCACCGGCTGGCGATGGGTTTCCTTGACAGCCCGGGGGCCGAGGGGCTTGATCCGGCCACCCTTGGGGCGGAGCCGGCTCTTGGATCGAGTTGCGAAGCGCAAATCCAGCGTTTTATTGGATAACGTCAAGACGATCATCTATGCCGGCCTGATCGCCATCGGCATACGCACGTTCCTGTTCGAGCCGTTCAACATCCCGTCCGCCAGCATGGTGCCGACATTGCTCGTCGGCGACTATCTGTTCGTGTCGAAATACAGCTACGGCTATTCGCAGTATTCGATGCCGCTGTCGTTCCCCTCGTTTTCCGGCCGTATCCTCGGCCATGCGCCGCGTCAGGGCGACATCGTCGTCTTCCGCCAGCCGGGCCACGAGTCGATCGACTTCATCAAGCGCGTGATCGCCCTGCCGGGGCAGCACGTGCAGGTGAAGGGCGGCCAGCTCTACATCGACGGCAAGGAAGTCGCGCGCCAGGAAGCCGGTCACTGCCCGGACGAGGAAGGCAATTACGAAAGCCAGTCCGTCCGCTACCTCGAGACGCTGCCCGACGGGGTAAAGCACTATATCTGCAAGGTGGTCGATCCCGCCGTCACCAACTCGATGACGTATCAGGAAGCCAACGACACCCCCGATTTCCTGGTGCCCGCCGGCACGTTCTTTGCCATGGGCGACAACCGCGACAACTCCGCCGACAGCCGGTTCCAGCCGAGCCAGGGCGGGGTCGGGTTCGTGCCGATGGAAAATCTGGTCGGCCGGGCGGAGTTCCTGTTCTTCTCCGTCGATGCCGACGCGCCGTGGTGGCAGGTCTGGCGCTGGCCGGGCGAGATCCGCTGGGACCGGCTGTTCGACAGCCTCCGCTGAGCGGCGTGGGGACGGACGCCGACAGCGAGGCCCTGTTCGGATACCGCTTCGCCTCGCCCGCGCTGCTGCGCGAGGCGCTCACCCATCGCTCCGCCGCCGGCCGGGGCGGGCGCGGCTCGAACGAGCGGCTGGAGTTCATCGGCGACCGCGTGCTCGGCCTGCTGGTCGCCGAATGGCTCGCCGAACGCTACCCCAACGAACAGGAAGGCGCGCTCGGCGTGCGGCTGTCGCATCTGGTCTCCCGCACCGTACTGTCCGAAATCGCCGCTGCCATCGGCCTCGGCCCGGCGATCGCCATGGCGGCGGGCGAGGCGCGGGCCGGCGTCGCGCGCCGCGCGACCGTGCTCGC
>NZ_BANB01000711.1 GCF_000964365.1 Acidisphaera rubrifaciens HS-AP3
CGGCACGGCGGCGGCGGCGGCGAGATCGAGGATCAGGCCCGTCCGGCCGCCGCCGGCCTGCGCCCCCGCTTCCGGCCGGACCGCGAGCCGAAGGCCCAGGCGCAGCGTGAACGCCGCCTGACATGCGTACAGAACGATCCGCAGCGGCGTGGCATGGGCCGCCCAGAACGCAGGCTCCGTCGCCAGCGCGGCGGCGACGATGCCCGCCAGCGCGGCGATCCCGGTCCAGAGGCGCCGGCGCCGCCAGATAGCCGCGAAGCCTATCCCCGGCGCCCGGTTCGTCGCCGGGCCGTTCACCGTGGTGCAGCCCATGCCCTCAAGCCGCCCCCGTCCACTTCACCCCCCGTCCACTTCACCCCCCGTCCACTTCGCCTCCCGTCCGCGCCTGCCAGCGGCGCGGCCACCGCGTCGGCGCCCGCCGGCCGGGCCACCCTACCGCGATCCGACCGGCCACGAAACGGGTTGGGCGTGGCCGGACGGGCATCGGCGGGTGCGTACGGGCGGGTCAATGCATGTCGGCGAAGCTCTGCACCATGCTGCCGGCCACCATCCGCCAGCCATCCATCAGGACGAAGAAGATCAGCTTGAACGGCAGCGAGATCGCGCTCGGCGGCAGCATCATCATGCCGAGGCTCATCAGCACGCTGGCGATCACCATGTCGATCACGAGGAACGGCAGGAACAGCAGAAATCCCATCTCGAACGCCCGCCGCAATTCGCCGACCATGAAGGCCGGGATCAGCGCCCGCCATGCCGGCGCGTCGCCCGCCTGCGGCGGCGGCAGGTGCGCGAGGTCGGTAAACAGCGCGAGGTCCGGCGGACGCACGTTGGCCGCCATGAACCGGCGGAACGGCTCCGCCGCGAGCCGCAACCCCTCCATCTCCGCCACCTTGCCCTGCGAGAGCGGCAGCAGGCCGGTGGTCCAGGCCTGATCGAGCACCGGCTGCATGACGAAGAACGTGAGGAACAGGGCGAGGCCGATCAGCACCGTGTTGGGCGGCGTGCCCTGCGCGCCGAGAGCACTGCGCAGCAGCGACAGCACGATGACGATGCGGGTGAACGCGGTCACCATCACCAGCAGGGACGGCGCGAGCGACAGGACCGTGATCAGCGCGGTGAGCTGCACGAGCTTGCCGGTCGCCCCGGGCGTTTGCGCTCCGCCGAGATCGATGTTGAGCGATTGCGCCGCCGCCGGCGCCGCGACGGCGAGCGCCGACGCGACGGCGACGAGATAGGCCGCGAGACGCCGCCCGGTCACGGCAGCCAGCCGAGGAGCACGTCCTGCGTGCCGCCGGTCAGCAGCAGGCATTGTCGCTCCCCGCAGCGAACGAGCACCAGACGCCGCCGCGTGTCGAGCGCGAGCGTCTCGTCGAGCGCGAGCAGGCGCGTCGACGCGCCGGGCCGCCTGGCCACGCCTGCCCAGCGCGCGCCGCGTTGCGCGACGCAGATCAAGGCCAGAACCAGCGCGAGCGCGCCGCCGGCCGTGAGCATCGAGAGGACGGAGGATGGCATCGTGCGGCCCTTTTGCCCGCCGTTGCGTGTCGGTCTCGGCGCACCGGGTGCGCCGGGTGATCCGCTGCCGTGCCGCTAATGGTCCGGCGGCGGCGTGCCGGGCGTCCTGCCGCCGCGTGGCACGGGATCGCGCGGCGCATGGCCGGGCGGTGCATGATCGGGCGGCGTCGCCCGCAACGTGTCGGCAAAACGGTCCGCCTGCTCGCAGAGGGCCACCAGCGACGGTCGAAGCGTCCGGCCCTGCTCGGGCGGCAGATCGAGCGCGCGGGCGCACAGCCGTCCGACCAGATCGTCGAGCCCGGCGAGATCGATATGCCGGCGGGCGGTATGCAACGCCTCCGCGATGCGCAGCGTGCGCGCCAGACCCTCGGCGAGGTCGACGGCGGACTGGCGCGTGTGGGCGGTGGGATCCATGCTGGCCATGGATCGGAGTTCACCACGCGGGCCTTAACGAAGCGTTGCCGCCGCGCATGCACCTTTCGTCAATCCCTTGGCGGCAGGCTGGGTTTCGTGATGGACCCGATGCAAACCGATATCCTCGACCTTGCCGCGCGCCGTCTCGGCTGGCTGGATCGCCGGCAGTCCGTGCTCGCGCAGAATATCGCGAACGCCGACACGTCCGGATTTCAGCCACGCGACCTGCCATCCTTCGCCGCGAGCCTGGCGGGGGCGACGGAAATGGCCGCCGCCGGTCGGCTCGAGTTGACGCGGCCGGGACACATGGCGGGCACGGCAGGGGCCGGCATCCTGTCGGATGCGCGCCCGACCGGGCCCGATACCGGCGCGCAGGGCGTGGACGGCAACGGCGTGGCGCTCGACGAGGAACTTACCCGCGTCGCCGACACGCAGAACCAGCAGGCGCTGGCGACCGGTCTCTACAGTAAATATCTCGGCCTGTTCCGGCTGGCGCTGGGCCGCGGCTGACGCACGGAGGGAGCTCATGGATCTCGCGACGGCACTGACGATTTCGGCGCGCGGCATGGACGTGCAGAGCACGCGCCTGCGCGTCATTGCCGAAAACATCGCCAATGCCGACACGACCGGCTCGACGCCGGGCGCGGAGGCCTATCATCGCAAGACCGTCTCCTTCGAAAACAGGATGGACGCCGCGCTGGGTGTCGCGACCGTCGCCGTCAAATCGGTCGGGACCGATCCGACGGAGCTGCCGTTGCGCTATGACCCGTCGAACCCCGCGGCCGACGCCCGCGGCTACGTCAAGCAGCCGAACGTCAACACCTTCGTCGAGGCAATGGACATGCGCGAGGCCGAGCGTACCTACAGCGCGAACCTGAACGTTCTGCAGGCCACCCGCTCGATGCTCACCCGCACGATCGACATGCTGAAATAGCCATGGCGGACGCATCCCTCGACGCGATCCCCAACGTCACGGTCGTCCCCTCGGCGCAGGATGCGCCGGCCGGCATCGACGCCGCGACCGCGGCCGGCGCCTATGGTCGCGTCGATCGCGGCGATTTCGGTCGGGGCTTCGGCGACGCTCTGCAACAGGCGATGCAGGGCGTCGTCGATGCCGGGCACGCCGCCGACGCGCAGACGATGCGGGCATTGAGCGGACAGGCCAACGTCACCGATGTCGTCACGGCCGTCTCGCGCGCCGAACTTGCCTTGCAGACGGCATCCTCCATCCGCGACCGGGTCGTGCAGGCCTATCAGGACATCATGAAGATGCCGATCTGACCGGGCCACCGCACGGCGGCGCGGCCACCCCGGGGGCCATCCCGCCCTCGATCCCCCTCCGGCCCCGAAGCGAGGCCATGACGGAGCGCACCGAATGGCCGACATCGATCTCGTCGCGCTGATGCACGCGACCTTCCTGCTCGCCGCGCGCCTCGCGGGACCGCCGCTTCTGGCGACGCTGGCGGTGGGGGTGGCGGTGTCGCTGCTGCAAGCCGTCACGCAGATCAACGAAAGCACGCTCGGCTTCGTCCCGAAGGCAATCGCGCTGGCCGCGGTCCTGGCCCTGACCGGCGCGAGCATGGTCGGCGCGCTCGAGGATTACACGCGCGGCGTGTTCGATCGTCTGATCGCGATCGGCGGGACGTGAGCGTCGACGCCGCCGTCGCGGCGATGCCCGCGTTCGCACCCTCCGCGCTGCCGGGGCTTGCCTATGCGTTCTTGCTGACGCTGGCGCGCGTCGGGTGCGCCATCCTGCTGCTGCCCGGCTTCGGCGAGGCAGAAATCCCGGCCATGGTGCGTGCCGGTCTCGCGTTGGCCGTGACGGCGGCCATTGTGCCGGCGGTGGGCCCCCTCATGCCGGCACCGCCGTCGTCCCTGCCGCTGTTCGCGTCGCAGGTGACGGCGGAGGTCGCGACCGGACTGTTCTTCGGCTGGATCGCCCGGCTGACGGTGCAGGCCCTGCCGATCGCCGGGCAGCTCATCGCGACGATGACCGGCCTCTCGAGTGTGCTGCAGCCCGATCCGTCCATGGGGCCGCAGACGACCGCCTTCGGCCGCATTTTCGCCCTCGCCGCGCCGGCGATGGTGCTGGCGTCCGGCCTGTACGCCATGCCGCTGGCGGCGCTGGCCGGCAGTTTCGCGGTGATCCGGCCGGGGACGCTGCTGGCGGGCGGCGACGTGGCAAGAACCGTCGCCGACGCGACGCAGGCGGCGTTCGCGCTCGGCCTGCGTCTCGCGGCGCCCTTCGTGCTGGCCGGTCTGGCGTGGCAGGTCGGGCTCGCGCTGCTCGCACGGCTGGTGCCGCGGTTGCAGATCTATTTCGCGGCCTTGCCGGGACAGGTCCTGGGCGGCCTTGTTCTTCTTGGCCTGCTGA
>NZ_BANB01000710.1 GCF_000964365.1 Acidisphaera rubrifaciens HS-AP3
AGCCGCGCGCGCCGCGGGCCGCCGTCGCCTGACGCGCGCCCGATACGGCGCGGGGGTTCCGCCACCGCGCCGACAGGCGTGCAAGCGGCGCGGCGCGATGCTAGAGACGCTGCATGACGCTTCCGTTTGCCTTGCCGGACTGGCTGCCCTGGTGGGTCCCGATCGTGGTCCTCGTGCCGGCGCTGCTGTGGCTTCTGGCCTTCCTGTTCGTGCCGTTCAGTGTCCTCGGCACGCGCGGGCGGCTGGAGGCGATGGAGGCGCGGCTCGACGAGATACAGGGCGAGATACGCAGCCTCGCGCTGCGGCTGCCGGAACTGGGTGGCGGACGTCTCTATGAACCCCGACCGATCGACGAAGGGTATGCGCTGCCACCGCAGGCACAGCACCCCGCGCCGCGCGATCCGCTGCCGGACCGGCCGCCCATCCCGCCCCCCGCGCCCGACTGGTACGATCCGGCGGATGACGAGCGGGCGCCGCTCGGCGGCCGCGCTGCGATGAACGGCACGGGATCGCGCGACGAACGGTCCGAGGCGGCGGCGCGGGCGCGGGCCGAGCCGCGCCTCGACTGGCCGCGGCGCTGAACGGGAGAGACGGGGATGCGCGTCAGCGCCGTACAGATGGACCCGGGCCACGACAAGGCGGCCAATCTCGCGCAGGCGGCGCGGCTGATCGATGCCGCCGTCGCCGCGGACCGGCCCGACCTGATCGCCCTGCCGGAGATGTGGACCTGGCTCGGCGGCGACCGGGCGGCGAAGTTCGACGCCGCCGAGACACTTCCCGATGTCGGCGACGCGGCTGCCGGCCCCGCCTATGTCCTGCTGCGCGAGGCGGCGCGGCGGCACCGCATCTTCGTGCATGGCGGATCGCTGGGCGAGCGGGCCGGCGACCGGCTGTTCAATACGACCGTCGCCTTCGATCCCGATGGGCGCGAGGTCGCGCGCTACCGCAAGATCCACCTGTTCGACATCACCGCCCCGGATGGCACCGCCTATGGCGAGAGCCGCATCTACGGCCACGGCGACGCGGTGGTGACCTACGAGGCCCGCGGCCTCACCGTCGGCTGCGCCATCTGCTACGACCTGCGCTTCCCGGAGCTGTTCCTGGCGCTGCGTCGGGCCGGCGCGGAGGTGATCATGCTGCCCTCGGCCTTCACCCTTCTGACCGGCAAGGATCACTGGGAGCCGCTGCTGCGCGCGCGCGCCATCGAGACGCAGTGCTGGATCGTCGCACCGGCGACGACCGGGCGGCACCGCGACGCCAAGGGCGAGGCGCGCGATACCTATGGGCACAGCCTCGTGTGCGATCCCTGGGGCAAGGTGGTGGCCTGCGCGTCCGACGGTCCGGGCTGGACCAGCGCGCGGGTCGATGCCGCGCTGACGGCGCGGGTGCGGCGTGACATGCCCGTGCTCGACCACCGGAAGCTCGCATGACGCGCGCCGCGCGCCGCGGCTGACGTCCGGCGCGGCGCGACCACGCATCATGCCAGGACCAGACACGAGTGCCGCCGCGCCGGCGACCGACGCGCCGTCGCCCCTCGCCCCCATATTGCCCGGCATGGCCCCGGGCGAGATCGCCTTCGTCGCCTCGGCGACGCCGCTCGCGCAAAGCGCCCGGGAGCGGCTCGAATCGCTGTACGGCACGTGCGCCCTGGCGGCGGCGCGGGTGGTGGTGGCGCTGGGCGGCGACGGGTTCATGCTCGAGACGCTGCACGCCGCGCTCGAGCACGGCACGCCGGTCTATGGCATGAACTGCGGCTCGGTCGGCTTCCTGATGAACGCCTACAGCGAGGACGACCTGCCCGGCCGCCTGTCGCGGGCGCAGGCCGTGGTGCTGCACCCGCTGCGCATGCACGCGGTGCAGGCGTCCGGCGCGATCGAGGAGGCGCTGGCACTGAACGAGGTGTCACTGCTGCGCCAGGTCCGGCAGACGGCGAAGATCCGCATCACGGTGGACGGCCGGGTGCGGCTGGCGGAGCTGAGCTGCGACGGGGTGCTCCTGTCCACCCCGGCGGGCTCGACCGCCTATAATCTGTCGGCGCACGGGCCGATCGTGCCGCTCTCGGCCAACCTGCTGCCGCTGACCCCGATCAGCGCGTTCCGGCCCCGGCGCTGGCGCGGCGCCCTGCTGCCGAGCACGGCGGACGTGCTGTTCGAGGTGCTGGAGCCGGAAAAGCGTCCCGTCGCGGCCGTGGCGGACTCGACCGAGGTGCGCGACGTGCTTTCGGTGGCGGTGAGCGAGGATCGGTCGGTCGGGGTCGTCGTGCTGTTCGATCCCGACCAGAACCTGTCCGAGCGCATCATCGCCGAGCAGTTCACCGTCTGACCCCCGGGCTCAGGCGGCGTCGCGCACCGCATCCTCCCCCGCCATGGCCGGGGCCGGCGCCGCGGCGATAGCGGCCGGAGCGACGATCGGGGCGGCCGACGGATCGGGCGGCACCGCCCTGTCTTCGCCCGACCGGTCGGCGGGATCGCGCATCATGTAGCCACGGCCCCAGACGGTGCCGATCAGGCTGCCCGCCCCGGCCTGGGCCAGCTTCTTGCGCAGCTTGCAGATGAAGACGTCGATGATCTTCATCTCCGGCTCGTCCATGCCGCCGTAGAGGTGATTGAGGAAAGCCTCCTTGGTCAGCACCATCCCCTTGCGCAGGACCAGCAGTTCCAGGATCGCGTATTCCTTGCCGGTGAGGTGGACCTGCCGGGCGCCCACCGTGACCTCGCGGCTGTCGAGATTGAGCAGCAGCGGGCCCACGCGCAGCTTCGGCTGGCTGAAGCCCTTGCTACGCCGGACGATCGCCTGCACGCGGGCGACCAGTTCGGACTTGTCGAACGGCTTGGTCATGAAGTCGTCGGCCCCCAGCGCCAACCCCTTCACCTTTGCCTGAGGGCGCGAGAGGCCGGACAGGATCAGGACCGGCGTCTCGATCCGCGCCGCGCGCATGCGGCGCAGCACCTCGTAGCCCTCGATGTCGGGCAGCATCAGATCGAGCACCACGATGTCGTAGTCGTAGTGCCGGACGAGATCCGTCGCTTCCTCGCCGGTTTCGGCCTGATCCACGATCATGCCCGCCGACTTGAGCATTAAGGATATGCCGCGCGACGCAGTGAGATCGTCCTCGACGAGCAACACACGCATGCTTCCCTCCCGCTACTGATAAACCCGACATACAACCATTGCGGGTCTTACGCTACAGATTTTTCATATCATGCGTGTATTATCTCTGAAATTGCGCGGTGAAATGGCGAATGAATCGGGAACTTCGAGCCGTTTTTGCGACAATCCGGACGAGAGTGTCTTATTGAGACGGACGACGTTCCATAAGCGCGCCACAACCGCGGCGTGTGCGGTCCGTGCGAATGTTTCGACACGCCTGGTCGGTCGCGTCGCCGCCGTATCCGGCCCGGGCGTGCAGATCGCCGGCCTCTCGCGCCATGTCGCGGTGGGCGACCGGCTCGCGCTCGCGGTGCGGGACGGCAGCGAGCTGGTGGCGGAGGTGGTCGGCTTCCGGGACGGCGCGGCGCAGGCCCTTGCCTTCGGCCCGACCGAGGGGCTCGGGCCGGGTGCCGCGGCGTTGGTGCGGCCGGCGGGCGTGACCCTGCCGGTCGCGGACGCCTGGCTCGGGCGCGTCATCGACCCGCTCGGCCATCCGCTCGACGGGCGCGGCGCGCTGCCG
>NZ_BANB01000709.1 GCF_000964365.1 Acidisphaera rubrifaciens HS-AP3
GCGGACGCGATCGACTGCCGTCCCGGCCACCGCGAACGGCGCGCAGGCCCCCGCCTCGCGCGCCCGCACCGCGAAGTCGGCGTGCAGGGCGATCGCCGCCCCGCCCTGCGCGAAGGATGCGCGCTGGCCGGTGTCGAGATAGCTCTCGCACGCGAGCCCGTCGGCGAGCAGCACGCCGTGGCGCGCCAGTTCGACATGGTAATAGGTGACGGACGGGCGCGGCACCTGCGCGATCGTCGTGCCGTTGACGAGGTGGCGCACCGGGATCAGCACGCCCTCGGCGAACACGGCGTGGTCGGGCGAGAGATACAGGTCCCGCGCCGGCTGGCCCGGGGCGAACGCGCCGGCCCGGATGCGCACCGGCCAGACACTGGCCGGCGCCGGATGACGGGCGCAGTCGACCGTCCGGCTGCCGATCCAGACCGCCGGCATCGGCGCGCCATCGGCGCCGCGCAGAACGGTGCCCACGGTCACGGCCTCGACCGCGATGTCGCCATCCGGCGTCGCGAGCCGCGTGCCGGCGGCGAAGCAGGCGAGGTTGAGCACCGCGAAGCCCGAGGGGGCGAGGCCGGACGTATCGGCGTTGCTGGTCGGCACGATCTCGTGCGTGCCCGACGCGGTGCCGTTGGTGACCCACAGGCCCTGATGCCCGGCGGCGTCGAGGGCGCTGAAATAAACCAGCCCGCCGGCGTCGGTCATGCCGGTCGGGCTGAAATTGGCGGCCGCGCCCGTGATGCCCGTCAACTCGTGCGTGCCGGCCGAGGTGCCGTCCGTCACCCACAGCCCGTCATGGTCGGCGGCATCGAAGCCGCTGAACAGCGCCAGCGTGCCGAGCTGGACGAAATTGCCGGGCGTCAGCCCGAGGTCGGTGCTGGCGCCGCTGACCGCGATCTCGTGCGTGCCGGCGGCGGTGCCGTCGCTCGTCCACAGGCCCGCGTTGCTGCTGGTATTGTCATAAGCGGCGAAGATCGCGTGGCCGCCGATCACGACCATGTTGCCGCCCTGCGCGACAAAATCGCTCCCGGTGGCGGCGCCCGCGATGCCCGTCAGCTCCTTGGTGCCCGCGGCCGTGCCGTTGCTGACGAACAGTTCCGCGTTGCCGCCGGCGTCGAAGCCCGCGAACAGGAACTCGCTCGTCGAAAGCGGGGTGATTTCCTGCGGCGCGACGCCGCCCGACGCGGTGCCGGCGTAGATTTCCTGCGTGCCGCCGGTCGTGCCGTCGGAGATCCACAAGCCGGTGTTGCCGTTCGCGTCGGCGCCGCCGAAGGCGAGACGCGACCCGCTTGTCGTGCCGACGACTGTGAGGTCGGTGGGATTGACGCCGAAGGTCGCGGCGCCGTTGACGGTGATTTCCTTCGTACCGACCGAGGTGCCGTCGCTAACCCACAGGCCGCGCGCGTTCGCGGCGTCCGACGCCTGGAAATAGACCTTGCCGTCGTAATAGGTCAGACCGCTCGGCAGCAGGCCGCCGGTCGATGCGCCCGCGACGGTGAGTTCCTGCGTGCCGGCACTCGTGCCGTCGGTGGTCCACAGGCCGTACACGCCGGCCTTGTTCATCGCGCTGAACAGTACGATGCCCTGATCGGCGACCAGGCTCGACGGCGCGAGATTGCCGTTGCTGCCCGCGGGGATCAGTTCCTGCGTGCCGGCTGCCGTGCCGTCGCTGATCCAAAGACCCTGGTTGAAGTTGGCATCATAGCCGGCGAACAGAACCTTGGTACCCGACACGCGCGCCCCTCCCGCTCCGCGCCGCGCGACATGGCGCGATGCGGGGCGCACTCAAGCGGGGCGGCCGCGCGATGCCTACCTACCGAAGGGCGAGGGCATGCAATTTCATCGACCTGACGCAAAGCCCGCGACGCGCCGCTAACCCGGCGGGCGCTTCGCGAGCGGGGCGACGAACTGCGGTTCGGTGTCCCAGGGAAAGAGTATCCACGTATCCTGTGACACCTCGGTGACGAACACGTCGGCGATGTCGCGCCCGGCCGGCTTGGCATAGATGCAGGCGAATGCCGCGCGCGGCAGCAGCGCGCGCACGATGCGCGCGGTCGTGCCGGTGTCGACCAGATCGTCGATGATCACGAACCCCTCGCCGTCGCCGGCCGCGGCGGGCGCCTTGACGACGACGGGCTCGCCGCGCGCCTCCTCGTCATAGGTGACGACGGAGACGCTTTCGATCAGCCGGATCTCCAGCTCGCGCGCGACGATGGCGGCGGGGATGAGGCCGCCGCGCGTGATCGCGACCACGCCGCGCACCGGCCCGCGCTCCATCAGCCGCCACGCGAGGGCCCGCCCGTCGCGATGCAGCTGATCCCAGGTCACCGTGTAGTAGTGCGTTGCCATCCCGCGCCCGTCCGCCGCTCCATGCCGGCCCCGCATGTGCCAGCCGCCGCGCCGCCTGTCGATACGGCGGCGACGGGCCGCCCTGCACGGTGGCGGCTTCCCCACGCACCCGCGTGGCGGTAGTGGTTTGTGCTTGCTGTTCGGACAGGCAGAGGGCGAGCGATGCGCGATTTCCACCTGGCGGGGCGCAGCCCGGCCTATGCGACCGGCGGGATGGCCGCGACGTCGATGCCGGCCGCGACCCTGACCGCGCTCGACGTGCTGCGCGCCGGCGGCAACGCGCTGGACGCGGCGGTGGCCGCCGCCGCCGTGCTGGCGGTGATCGAGCCGCACTCCACCGGCATCGGCGGCGACTGCTTCTGCCTGTATGCACCCGCGGGCAGCGGGCAGGTGATCGCGCTGAACGGCTCGGGCCGCGCCGCCGCCGGGGCGACGATCGACTGGTTCGAGAGCCAGGGCATCACCGCCCTCGATCCCGCCTCGCCGCACACGGTCACCATCCCCGGCGCGGTGTCGGCGTGGGAGACGCTGCTGGCGGCGCACGGGACCAGGGGGCTGGACGAGCTGCTGCGCCCGGCGATCCGCTTCGCCGAGGACGGATGGCCGGTCCACGACCGCGTCGCCGCCGACTGGGCGGGCGCGCTCGACCGGCTGCGCGCCAACGGCACCGCCGCCTTCCTGCCGGATGGCGGCGCGCCGGCACCGGGGCATCGGTTCGTGCAGACGCGGCTGGCCGAGACGCTGCGCACCATCGCGAAACACGGCGCGCGCGGTTTCTACGAGGGCGCGGTCGCGGCCGACATGGTCGCCGCCCTGCGGGCGCGCGGCGGCATCCAGACGGAGGCCGATTTCGCCGCCGGGCGCGAGAGCGCGATCTTCGTCGAGCCGATCCACGCCGGCTTCCGCGGCCACGAGGTCTATCAGTGCCCGCCCAACGGCTCCGGCCTGCTGGTGCTGCAGATCCTCGGCATGCTGGAGGGGTTCGAACCGGCGCCGGACGGGCCGCTCGGCCCGGTGCGGCTGCACCGGCACGTGGAGGCCGCGCGCCTCGCCTATCGCGACCGCGACGCCTTCCTCGCCGACCCGGCGCAGGTGGACGTGCCGGTCGCGCGCCTGACCGATCCCGCCTATCTGGCGGCGCTGCGCGGCCTGATCGCCGACAACCGCGCCATGCGCGACCTGCCGCGCGCGGGCGAGGCGGCGCTGCCGGCGCATCGCGACACGGTCTATCTCTGCGTCGTCGACCGCGACGGCAATGCGTGCAGCTTCATCAACTCGCTGTTCATGAGCTTCGGCTCCGGCATCCTCGCCGAAGGCTCGGGCGTGATGCTGCACAATCGCGGCTTCTCCTTCCGGCTTGAGCGCGGACACCCGAACTGCATCGCGCCGCACAAGCGGCCGATGCACACGATCATCCCCGGCATGCTGATGCGCGACGGGCGCGCGGTGATGCCCTATGGCGTGATGGGCGGGCATTTCCAGCCGATGGGCCAGACGCTGCTGCTGACCAACATGCTCGACTGGGGCATGGACCCGCAGGCGGCGCTCGATCTGCCGCGCCTGATGCCCTTCGGCGGCCGGCTGGAAGTGGAGCGCGGCATCCCGCGCGAGAGCATCGAGGCGCTGCGCCGCATGGGCCATGATCCGCTCGATCTCGTGATGCCGCATGGCGGCGGGCAGGCGATCTGGATCGATCACGCGCGGGGCGTGCTGATCGGCGGGTCCGACCCGCGCAAGGACGGCATGGCGCTGGGCTATTGAGGAGCCGACGATGACCGACCCCTGCGACCTCACCGCCGTCGAGGCCCGCGCCCTGATCGGCGCGAAGCGTCTGGCGCCGAGCGAATTGCTGGAAAGCTGCATCGCCCGCATCGAGGCGGTGGACGACGCCGTCAACGCCATGGTCGCCCGCGATTACGACGCGGCCCGGCGGGCGGCGCGGGAGGCGGACGCGGCGGTGGCGCGCGGCGACGCGCTCGGCCCGCTGCACGGCC
>NZ_BANB01000708.1 GCF_000964365.1 Acidisphaera rubrifaciens HS-AP3
GCTGCCGCCCAGGCGCGGCAGGTCGGCGCCGCGCGCGCCGCGCAGGCCACGGCCCGGCACCAGCAGCGAGATCGCCTCCAGCAGGTTCGTCTTGCCGCTGCCGTTCGGCCCGGACAGCACCGCAAGCGGCGCGGCCGGCTGCCACACCAGCGACGGATAGGTGCGGAAATCGGTCAGGGCGAGGCGCAGCAGACGGGGCACGCCCGGCGACTATTTCACCGTCGCCACGCGCAGCGCGTTGGTGGTGCCGCGCTGGCCGAAGGGCACGCCGGCGGCCACCACGATCTCCTCGCCATGGGCGGCGAAGCCCTCGCTGAAGGCGGCGCGGCCGGCGCGGGCCACCGCGTCGGTCATGGAATGGAGCGTCGCGACCACCTTGGCATGCACCCCCCATACGACGGCGAGGCGGCGCGCGGTCTCGATATCCGGGGTCAGGCCGATCACCGGGCTCGCCGCCCGCTCGCGCGCCATGCGCAGCGCCGTAGAGCCGGATTCGGTGAAGGCGACGATCGCCTGCGCGCCGATCGTGTGGGCGATCTGTCGGGCGGCGGCGGCGATCGCGTCGGCGGCCGAGGCCTCCGGCACCGGACGCGTCGCCTCCACCGTCGCGCGCCAGCCCTCGTCGCGCTCCACGCGGGCCACGATGCGGTCCATGATGCTCACCGCCTCCAGCGGGAACTGCCCGGCGGCGGTCTCGGCCGAGAGCATCACCGCGTCCGCGCCGTCGAAGACCGCCGTCGCCACGTCCGACGCCTCCGCCCGCGTGGGCGCCGGGGCGGCGATCATGCTCTCCAGCATCTGCGTCGCGACCACGACGGGCTTGCCCAGCAGCCGGGCGGCGCGGACGATGCGCTTCTGCGCCAGCGGCACCTCCTCGGGCGGCAGTTCGACGCCGAGATCGCCGCGCGCGACCATCACCGCGTCCGACAGCGCGAGGATGGCGTCGAGATTCTCCAGCGCCTGCGGCTTTTCCAGCTTGGTCAGGATCCAGGCGCGCCCGTCGGTCAGCTCGCGCGCCTCGGCCACGTCCTCGGGCCGCTGGACGAAGGACAGGCCGACATACTGCACGCCCTGCGCGAGGGCGAAGGCGAGGTCGGCGCGGTCCTTCTCCGTCAGTGCCGGAATCGGCAGCACGATGTCCGGCACGTTCACGCCCTTGCGGTCCGACAGGGCGCCGCCGACCACCACCTCGGTCTCCAGCGCGTCGGGCCGCTTGTGCACCACGCGCAGCCGCAGCTTGCCGTCGTCGAGCAGCAGGGTGGAGCCGATCGCCGCCGCCTCGATGATCTCGGGATGCGGCAGGTTGACGCGCCGCACGTCGCCGGGCGTGGGGTTGAGGTCGAGGCGAAAGCCCTGGCCGGTCTGGATCTGCACCCGTCCGCCGCCGAACCGCCCGACGCGCAGCTTCGGCCCCTGCACGTCGGCCAGGATGCCGATCGGCCGGTCGATCTTGTCCTCCAGCGCGCGGATCATGGCGATGCGCGCCGCGTGGTCCTCGTGCGTGCCGTGGCTGAAATTGAGCCGGAAGACGTCGGCGCCCGTCTGGAACAGCCGCGCGATCATCTCCGGCGTGCTGCTCGACGGCCCGAGCGTGGCGACGATCTTCGTCCGCCGGTGGCGGCGCAGGGAAGCGGGCATCGGCGCTCGTTCCTCAGGACCCGCGCGCGGCGATCAGCACGGCGCGGAGGTCGTTGACGTTGGTGAGGGTCGGCCCGGTGCGGACCAGATCGCCGATCGCGTCGAACAGCCGGTAGCTGTCATGCCCGTCGAGCACCGCCCGCGGATCGAGCCCGGCGGCGCGGGCGCGGGCCAACGTGTCGGGCGCGACGATCGCGCCGGCCGCGTCCTCGGTCCCGTCGATGCCGTCGGTGTCGCCCGCGATGGCCCAGATGCCCGGCCGGCCGCCGAGTGCCACGGCGAGGCCGAGCAGGAACTCCGTATTCCGCCCGCCCTGCCCCGCCGGGCCGCCGCCGATCGTCACCGTCGCCTCGCCCCCCGACAGCAGCAAGGCCGGCGGTGCCACGGGGAGCGCGTGGGCGTGGACGCTGG
>NZ_BANB01000707.1 GCF_000964365.1 Acidisphaera rubrifaciens HS-AP3
CGGCAGGGCGTGGGGCGGCGCGCAGGCGCGGGGCACCGGCGCGGGCGGCGAGCGTGGCGGGGTCGCGCAGGGACCCGTAGAGGAACAGCCGCAAATGCCGGCGCGGCTCAGGATCGGCGGCGGCGCGCGGTCTCGGTCTTCGGCCGGCGGGTGAGGCTGACCGACAGGCCGGCGGCGACGATGCCGGCGCTGATCGGCAGCAGCCAGTCGGGGCGGATCAGCAGCGGCATGATGATCCACGTCCACGCCCAGGCGGGCAGCGCGTGGCGCAGCCCGGATTCCACCCAGTCGAGGGCATCGCCGTCGATGGCGTAGATCAGCTGCGCCAGCGGCGCGTCCACGGGAAGCAGCATGGCAATCGCGATGCCGCCGACCAGACAAACCGCAGCGATCACGGCGAACGCGCGTTGCACCACGACCCGAACCCTCCGGCCCCGCTCCATGCCGGACGAGGCCCCTTACATAAACAGCTTTTCATGCGTCTTGTCAGCATACAAGGCGGCGACCACCGGGCCGTAGCCGTTGTAGATCTGCGTCGGCACCATCTCGTCGCTGCCGAGCAGCCGCTCCAACGCCTGACTCCAACGCGGATGCGGCACCGCCGGATTGACGTTGGCCCAGAAACCGTACTCGTCGGGCGCCAGCTGCGCCCAGAACGTGTCCGGCCGCGTGTCGGTGAAGCTGATGCGGACCAGCGACTTGGCCGACTTGAAGCCGTATTTCCACGGCAGGGTCAGGCGGATCGGGCCGCCGTTCTGCGGCGGCAGCGGCTTGCCGTAGAGGCCGGTCGAGAGGAAGGCGATGTCGGCCATCGCCTCCTGGATCGTCAGCCCTTCCTGGTATGGCCAGGTGAACAGGGGCGAATGCACGCCGGGCATGGTGTCGTCCTGCACCACCGTCTGGAACACGAGGTATTTGGCCGAGCCGAGCGGCTGCGCGAGGCGGACGAGGTCGGCCAGCGGAAAGCCGGTCCAGGGCACGGTCATCGCCCAGGTCTCGACGCAGCGGTGGCGGTAGATGCGCTCCTGCAGCCGCACCTGGCGCAGCAGGTCGTCGAGCGCCCAGGTCTTCTTCTGCGCCACCATGCCGTCCACGGTCAGCGTCCAGGGCTTCATCTTCAGCGCCTGGGCCGCCTCCCACAGGTTCTTGCTGGTGCTGAACTCGTAATAATTGTTGTAGGTCTCGGCGTCGCGCTCGGCGGTCAGGGCGCGGCCGGGCTGATAGGCCGGGTTGCGCGGCGCCGCCTCGCTCGGCGTGGCGCGCCATTCTCGACGCCGCCGATCTGCAGCGGA
>NZ_BANB01000706.1 GCF_000964365.1 Acidisphaera rubrifaciens HS-AP3
ACCACCGCCGCGCCCTCGGCCGCGAGCGCCTTCGCGGCCGCGGCGCCGATGCCGCTGCCCGCGCCGGTGATCCACGCGACCTTGCCCGCCAGCTGCGCCATCATGCCCTCCCGCCGTTCATTGTGCGGACAGGGTGCGTGGCGGGCGGTGCGCGGTCAATCCGGCGCGCCGCCCCGTGCGCGGCCGCCCGACGCTACTTGCAGGCGAAGGTTTCCTTGAAGAACGCCTCAAGCCCCCGCCCCGCCGGGGCCGCGGCGCGGTTCTCGCTGCTTTTCGTCCACGCGATGAAGCTCGCGAGCGTCTGGGTGCGCGACGGCGGCTTCGGCGGCAGGCAGACCGACTTCGCGTCGTGTTCCAGCAGCAGCGACAGCACGCCCTGGGCAAAGCCGTGACAGAAATTGATCGCCGCCGCCTTCTGCGCGCCGCCCGGGCCGCCGGCGCACAGCGCGGCGAGGTCGCCGGCGGTGCGAACGGGAAAGCCCTGCGCGTGCGCGGGCGGCGTCGCCACGGCGGCGGTCAGCAGAAGGGCGGCGCCCGCCAGGGCGGCGCGGACGGGATCGCAACGGTGCGTCATGGACCAGGAACCTCGTTTCGTCGGGCGTGACATCGGATGCGCGGCGCCGGGCCGGGCAGGCCCCTCATTCGCCCTGCCCCGACCGCCACCGCGCCCAGCCGCCGGCGCGCAGGTCGCAGGCGGGACAGGCGGCGCAGCCATAGCCCCAGTCATGCCGCCGCGTCCGGTCGCCAAGGTAGCACGTATGCGTCCCCTCGACGATCAGCGACACGAGCGGCGCGCCGCCGAGCCTGTCCGCGAGCGCCCAGGTCGCTGCCTTGTCGCGCCACATCAACGGCGTCTCCAGCACGAAGCGGCGCTGCATCCCGAGATTGAGGGGGAGCTGCATCGCCTTGATCGTGTCGTCGCGGCAGTCGGGATAGCCGGAATAGTCGGTCTCGCACACGCCCGCGACGATGCGCCGCAGGCCGCGCCGCCAGGCCAGCGCCGCCGCATAGGTCAGGAACAGCAGGTTCCGGCCCGGGACAAAGGTGTTGGGCAGCCCCTCGTCGGTCATCACGATCGCCTGCTCCGCCGTCATCGCGGTCGCCCCCAGCGCCCCGATGCCGGCGGTGAGGTCGATCAGATGGTCCGGCCCCAGCCGCGCGCCCCAGTCGCGCAGCCCGGCAAGCCCCGCCCGCAGCGGCGCCCGGCACGACAGCTCGACCGCATGGCGCTGCCCATAGTCAAAGCCGATGGTCTCGACGCGGGCATAACGGGCCAGCGCCCAGGCGAGGCAGGTGGCGGAATCCTGGCCGCCGGAGAACAGCACCAGCGCCGCGTCGGTCCGGTCGGATGGCTGGGTCACGTGCGGCTCCTCTCCTGCGCGGCGTTCCGGGCGCCTATGGTATGGGGCATGGACCTCGATTTCAGCGAAGACGACATCCAGCGCTACTCGCGCCACATCCTGCTGCCGGAGGTGGGCGGCACCGGCCAAGCGCGGCTCGCGGCCGCGCGCGTGCTGGTGGTGGGGGCGGGCGGTCTCGGCTCGCCGGTGCTGCTGTATCTGGCGGCGGCCGGCGTCGGCACCATCGGCATCGTGGACCACGACCGGATCGAGCTGTCGAACCTGCAACGCCAGATCGCCCACACCACCGACCGCGTCGGCATGGCGAAGGCCCACTCGGCGGCAGCCGCGGCCCGCGCGATCAATCCGGGCGTCGACGTCGTGCCGATCGAGGCGCGGCTCGATGCGTCGAACGCGCTGGCGCTGATCGGCGGCTACGACATCGTCTGCGACGGGACCGACAATTTCGCCGCCCGTTTCCTGGTCGCCGATGCCTGCGTGCTGGCGCGGCGGACGCTGATCTCGGCCGCCGTGCTGCGCTACGAGGGGCAGCTGTCCACGTTCAAGCCGCACGCGGGCGGCCCGTGCTACCGCTGCCTGTATCCCGCGCCGCCGCCGCCGGGCCTGGTGCCGAGCTGCGGCGAGGCCGGCGTGCTCGGCGCGGTGACGGGCGTGCTCGGCACCTGGCAGGCGACCGAGGCGCTGAAGGAGATTCTCGGCATCGGCGAGGGCCTGTCCGGCCGGCTGCTGATCTGGGACGCGCTGGCCGCGAGCCTGCGCACCATCCGCCTCCGGCGGGACCCCGCCTGCCCGTCCTGCGGCGCCGCGCCCAGCATCACCGACCTGTCCGCCCATGCGGCGGCGGCGGAGGGCGCGCCGGCGGAAGGGGCGGCTTGTGGGGTCTGATCCGCTCGGCATCCTGCTGAT
>NZ_BANB01000705.1 GCF_000964365.1 Acidisphaera rubrifaciens HS-AP3
CGCGGCTGCGGGCCGAGGGCGCGACGGTGCTGGTCGCCGATCTGGCGGCGGGCGCGGCGATTTCGGTCGATGTCGCGGACGCGGCGAGCGTCGCCGCCATGCTCGATGCGGTGCGCGACGCGCACGGGCGGCTGGACGCGGTGGTGCATTGCGCCGGGATCGGCCGCGACATCCCGTTCCTGGAAACCACGGCGGAGGCGTTCGACCGCATCATGGCGGTCAATCTGCGCGGGACGTTCCTGGTCGGGCAGGCCTGCGCGCGGCTGATGGCCGCCCCGGCGCGCGGCGCGGCGGGCGGGTCGATCGTGACCATCGCGAGCGTCGCGGGGATGCGCGGCAACATCGGCCGCGCGGCCTATGGCGCGTCGAAGGCGGGGGTGATCAACCTCAGTCAGGTGATGGCGATCGAACTGGCCGCGCACGGCATACGGGTCAACGTGATCGCGCCGGGCCCGGTCGATACGCCGCTGGTCGCACAGATGCACGATGCGGCGATCCGCGCGGCGTGGACGGCGGCGACGCCGATGGCGCGGTACGGCACCCCGGACGAGATCGCGGCCGCCGCGGCGTTCCTGTGCGGCGGCGACGCGGGTTTCGTCACGGGGCATGTACTGGCGGTGGACGGCGGCATCAGCGGGGCCGGCCTCGTGCGCCGTCCGGGCTGACCGCCGCCGCCATCGCCAGACGCTTAGGCGGTGGTGTTCACCGCCGTCCCGCGACCGCTGCCGGGCGGCGGGGCCGCGCTTTCCACGCCGTGGTCGCCGTCCCCGTCGGTCATGGCGCTCGGCTTGGCGCCGCTGGGCGCCCCCTGTGTCATGGAGGCGGCGAGGGCCTGCGGCGGGGCGGACGAGACGGGCGAGATGGACATGACGCTCTCCTGCGACGTGTCAGCTGCGAAGTGAAGAGCGCCGTCCTGGCGCGGTGCCGGCACGATCGGCCGGCCCGTCCCTTGTCGTCCGGAAGCCTCAAGACTTCGTAAAGACCGGGCGTGATGAAGCCGGGCTTATCGGTCAGGCGGCGAGCAGGTCGCGCACGGCGGCGAGCGCCGCATCCGCGCGGCCGCCGTCCGGGCCGCCCGCCTGCGCCATGTCCGGCCGC
>NZ_BANB01000704.1 GCF_000964365.1 Acidisphaera rubrifaciens HS-AP3
CGGCTCGCCGGCCGCCACACCGTCGCGGTCGAGAAGGACGGCAAGCCCGTCGCGACCCTGCGCGCCCCGCACATCATCCTCGCGACCGGCGCCCGCGCGCGCGAGCTGCCGGGGCTGGAGGCGGACGGCAAGACGGTGTGGACCTACAAGCACGCGATGGTCCCCGACCGCATGCCGAAATCGCTGCTGGTCATCGGCTCCGGCGCGATCGGGATCGAGTTCGCGAGCTTCTACCTCAACATGGGGGCGGCGGTGACGGTGGTCGAGGTGCTCGACCGCGTGCTGCCGGTGGAGGACGAGGAGATCTCCGCCTTCGCGCGCAAATCGTTCGAGAAGCAGGGCATGAAGATCCTCACCGGCGCCAAGGTGGGCGGCGTGACGCGCGGCGGCGCGGGCGTGACCGTCCGCGTCGAGTCGGGCGGCACGACGCAGGACATCACCGTGGACGTGGTGATCTCTGCCGTCGGCATCGTCGGCAACGTCGAGGGCATCGGGATCGAGGGCACCGCCGTCAAGGTCGAGCGCACCCATGTCGTCACCGACGAATACTACCGCACCGGCGAGCCCGGCGTGTATGCGATCGGCGACCTGTGCGGCCCGCCCTGGCTCGCGCACAAGGCGAGCCACGAGGGGGTGATCTGCGTTGAGAAGATCGCCGGGCTGAACGACGTGCATCCGATGGACGTGACCAACATCCCCGGCTGCACCTATTGCCGCCCGCAGGTCGCCTCGGTCGGGCTGACGGAGGCACGGGCGAAGGCGGCGGGGCACGAGGTGCGCGTCGGCCGCTTCCCCTTCATCGGCAACGGCAAGGCGATCGCGCTCGGCGAGCCGGAGGGGATGGTCAAGACGGTGTTCGACGCCAGGACCGGCGAGTTGCTGGGCGCGCACATGATCGGCGCCGAGGTCACCGAGATGATCCAGGGCTACACCATCGCCCGGACGCTGGAGAGCACCGAGGCGGAGCTGATGCACACCGTCTTCCCGCACCCGACGGTCAGCGAGACGATGCACGAGGCGGTGCTGGACGCCTATGGGAGGGCGATCCATTTCTGAGCGGCCGCCGCACGATGCTTGACGCGGCCGCCCCCCTCCGCCACCTGACGGGCATGGCCACCCACGTCCTGATCGACCACCGCCAGGGCAAGCCGCGTCACCCCGAGAAGGCGCATCGCCCCGATCACCCGATCCAGCGCAAGCCGGACTGGATCCGGGTCCGCGCGCCCACGCACCCCGTTTATCACGAAACGCGCGCCCTGATGCGCGAACACCGCCTCGTCACCGTGTGCGAGGAGGCGGCGTGCCCGAATATCGGCGAATGCTGGTCGCAGCGGCACGCGACCATGATGATCATGGGCGACACCTGCACGCGGGCCTGCAGCTTCTGCAACGTGCGGACGGGCCAGCCGGACGCGCTCGACGCGGACGAGCCGGGCCGGGTGGGGGAGGCGGTCGCGCGCCTCGGCCTGCGGCACGTGGTGATCACGTCGGTGGACCGCGACGACCTGGCCGATGGCGGGGCGGCGCATTTCGCCGCCGTCATCGCGGCGGTCCGTGCCGCGGCGCCTGAGACGACGATCGAGGTGCTGACCCCCGACTTCCTGCGCAAGCCCGGCGGGGCGGAGACGATCGCGGCGGCGCGACCGGACGTGTTCAATCACAACCTGGAGACGGTGCCCCGGCTCTATCCGTCGATCCGGCCCGGCGCGCGCTATTACCAGTCGCTGCGCCTGCTCGATACCGTCCGCCGACTGGCACCCGGGATCTTCACCAAATCCGGGCTGATGGTCGGCCTTGGCGAGGAACGGGCGGAAATCGCGCAGGTGATGGACGATCTGCGCACGGCCGAGGTGGATTTCCTGACCGTCGGCCAGTATCTCCAACCAACGGTCAAGCACGCCGCCGTCGCCCGCTTCGTCCCGCCGGCCGAATTCGACGACATTGCCGCCACCGCACGCGCCAAGGGCTTCCTCATGGTCGCCGCCACGCCGCTGACGCGCAGTTCCTATCACGCCGATGCCGATTTCGCGCGCCTGCGCGACGCGCGGGCGGCGGCGTCCATGGCCGCCCCCATGGCCGCGCCCATGCGCGACGGGGCAGCCTGACCCGATGCCGACCCACGACCAGACCACCACCGTTCCCTACCGCGACGACCAGTTGTTCGACCTGGTCGCCGATGTCGGCCGGTATCCGGAGTTCCTGCCCTGGTGCGTCGCCGCCAAGCTGCGCACCCGGACGGAGACGGAGATGGTCGCCGACCTGACGATCGGTTTCGGCCCCTTCCGTGAGAGCTTCACCAGCCGCGTCCGCCTCGATCGGCCGCGCCATATCCGCGTCACCTACGAGAACGGGCCGTTCAAATACCTCCACAACACCTGGCAATTCACGCCGGCGGCGGCCGGCGCGCCGCCTGGTTGCCGGGTGGATTTCCACGTCGATTTCGAGTTCCGGTCCCGCCTGCTCAGCCGCGCGATCGGCGTCGTGTTCCAGGAAGCGGTGCGCCGCATGGTGGCCGCCTTCCTGACCCGGGCGCGCGCGATGTACGGCCCGCCCGGCAGCCGTCCGCAAGCCGGCGCCGTCCAGTCCGCCGCGGCCCCGCCCCAGGCCCCCGCACCGGTCAAGTCCGAGGCGTGACACCCGGCGGCGTGACCCCGACCGCCCGCGCTATCCTGCGTCCGGACCGAGGAGAGAGTGCGTGCGCATGATCCTGCTGCTTGCCGTGCTGGCGCTGTCGCCCCCGGTGGACGCGATGCGGACGCAGGCCGGGGCCGACCCGGTTGTGCGGGTGGCCGATCACCTCCTGACGGTCGCCAACCGCGCCCGACAGCCGATCATCGCGGTGCGCATGTCCTCGGCGCGCGACGACGACTGGGGCGACGACCGGCTGGGTCCGCAGCAGACCATCGCCCCCGGCCGCAGCGTCACCCTCCATCTCCAGGGCGCGGGCTGCGCGTGGGATGCCCAGGCGACCTACCGCGACGGCAGCACGCAGGAGCGGCGCGGCCTCGACATCTGCCGCGTGCGCACCGTCGCCTTCGACGGCGGCCGGGCAGGTGACGGCGACGAGGACGGCGGCGGCCAGGATCAGCCTGGGCACGACGTCTCCTTACGCAACGCGTCCGGCCGCACGATCACCGAAATCTACGTGTCGCCGCGCAACGCGACCGACTGGGGCGACGACCGGCTGGGCGACGGCCAGCTTCTGCCCGGCAAGGCGCTGTCCGTGACGTTCAACGGCGGCTGCCGGCAGGACGTGCGCATCGTCTATGACAACAAATCCGCCGAGGAGCGGCGCGGGGTGGACCTGTGCGCGCATCCGCGGCTGCGCATCAGCCCGGGCTGGGTCCTGCCGGACCAGCCGGGCATGGCGTTGCCGCATCACGGCGACGGATCGGACGACCAGGGGTCCGGCGACCAGCCGGACGACAAGGGGCAGGGGGACAAGGCACCGGGCGATCAGGGACCCGGCGACCAGGGACCCGGCGACCAGGGACCCGGCGACCAGGCCCCGGGGGATCAAACACCCGGCGACCAGGGGCCGGACAACGCCGCGCCGGGGAACGGCGGTCAGCATATCCGCGTCATCCTGCCGCAAGGCAGTGTCCTGCGCCTGACCTGCTGACCCGGCGGATCGCGGCCGGTAGGCTTGCCGCCGTCCTGCCGCAAAGGATCCGCGATGTACATGCCGCTGCCGGCGCAGCCGGGCCTCCCGCCCGTGCGCATCGACCTCTATTCCGACACCCACACCCGGCCCACGGCCGCGATGCGCACCGCCATGCTCGCGGCGGAGGTGGGGGACGAGCAGTACGGCGACGATCCCACCGTCAACGCGCTGTGCGACCGGATGGCGGCCCTGCTGGGCAAGGAAGCCGCGGTGTTCCTGCCGAGCGGGACGATGTGCAACCAGATCGCCGTGCTGACCCATACGCGGCCGGGCGACGAGGTGCTGTGCCACGAGACGGCGCATCTCGTGACCAGCGAGGGGGGCGGTGCCTCGGCGCTCTCCGGCGTCAACCTGCTCGGGCTGCGCGGGGCGGAGGGGCAGTTCGACGCCGATGCGGTCACCGAGGCGCTGCGTCCGCGCACCCGCAACGCGCCGCCGCAAAGCCTGTTGTCCGTGGAGCAGACCACCAACATCGCCGGCGGCGCCGTCTGGCCCGTCGCTGCGCTGGATGCCGTCGCGGCGACGGCGCATGGGGCCGGGCTCGCGACGCACATGGACGGGGCGCGGCTGTTCAACGCCGTGGTGGCGTCGAACCAGCCGGTGGGTGCGCATGTCCGCGGCTACGACACCGTCTGGGTGGACTTCACCAAGGGGCTCGGCGCCCCGCTCGGCGCCGTGCTTGCGGGCACGTCCACCTTCATCGGCGCGGCGTGGCGCTGGAAGCAGCGTCTGGGCGGCGCCATGCGGCAGGCCGGGATGTGCGCGGCGGCGTGCCTGTATGCCCTTGACCACAACATCGCGCGGCTGGCCGAGGATCACGCCAACGCCGCCCGCCTCGCGGCAGGGCTGGCGCGGGTGCCCGGCCTCGCGGTGCAGCCGCCCGCCACCAACCTCGTCTTCTTCGAGATCACCGACGGCCGCTTCCCGATCGAGGAGCTGGCGCTGCGCGCCCGCCGCGCCGGCCTGCTCGTCTCCCTGCTCGGCCGCAACCGCGCCCGCGCCTGCACCCATCTGGACATCACGGCGGCCGACGTGGACGACGCGGTGTCCATCCTTACCGACGCGATGAAGGCCGGATAGACACACGTATAGATTGCATTGGCGGCTAGCGTTTCCTTAACCTCCCCGCGCGATCCTTGTCGGGTCACCAAAACGGGAGAGACACGCATGCGTCCAATCTTTCTGCCCGGGCTGCTCTGCCTCGCGGGTGCGACGATGCTCGGCGCCTCGGTGCTCGGCGGCGTGCCGTTCGGCGCCCATGCCGCGCGGGCACAGGCGGCGCCGGCCGCCTCGGCCCAGCCCGGTGCCCACCGGCAGACCGTCGCCCAGCGCTTCGCCGAGGCGAACACCACCCATGACGGCCACCTGACGCTGGCGCAGGCGCAGGCCGGATTCCCGGCCATGGCGTATCTGTTCGACCGCATCGACCGCGACCGGAAGGGCTACATCACGATGGCCGACATCCATGCCTACTACGAGGCGAAGCGGGCCGCCCGGCGCGCCGCTTCCGACTGAGCCGGCGGCTACAGGACGGCGTCGATCAGGGCGAAGGCATGGGCGACCGTGGCCGCGCGCACGGCGGCACGGTCGCCCGGGAAGACCACATGGTCGGTCATGACACCCCCCGCGTGGGCGAGGCCGAACCAGACAAGACCCACCGGCTTGTCCGCGCTGCCGCCGCCGGGACCCGCGATACCCGTCACGGCGACGGCGACGCCCGCCGCGGAACGGGCGCGGGCGCCGCGCGCCATCGCCTCCGCCACCGGCGCGCTGACGGCGCCGTGGTCCGCGATCAGCGCCGCCGGCACGCCGAGCATCTCCGTCTTGGCCGCGTTCGAATAGGTCACGAAGCCCCGGTCCACGACATCCGACGAGCCCGCGATCTCCGTCAGCCTGGCCGCGATCAGCCCGCCGGTGCAGCTTTCCGCCGTCGCGAGCATGACCCCGCGCGCCCGGCAGCGCGCCAAAAGCCGCTCCGCCGCGCGCCGAAGCTCCGCCGCGTCCGGTGGCCCCCCTGGCGCTTCCGCCTGCGCCTCGGCTTTCGCCCCGCCCGTCATGCGTCCTCCGCGACGATCTCGCCGGCCTTGATCGCTTCCTGGAACAACCGCCAGTCCCGCTCGGTCTGGTCGGCATACGCCATCGCGAAATCCGCGATTGCCGCGTCCATGACGCCGCCATGGCCGAGATAGCCGGCGATCCGCGCGGCGTCGCCGGACCGCGCATGGGCCCGCGCCAGGGTGCGCCCGCACAGCGCGGCGTGCGTCGACAGCGCCGAGTCCGCCAGCTCGTTGCCCGCGAGCGCGAGACGCGGGTCCTTCAGCGCCCGGACGTAGCAATGCCGGTCATCCCCTGGATCGCGCGTCCAGCCGAGGAAGATGTCCGGGCAGGTCTGCATGATGCGTTGCCCCACGACGATCCGCTCGCCCTGGTTCTGGTACAGGCTGCGCCCGGCGAAGGGTTCGAGCACGCTGCGCTGCGCCTCCTTGACCTGCAGCAGCAGCGGGGCGCCGTCGCCACTCACGTACAGGCCGATCGCGCAGAACGTGCCGACGCTGCCGACGCCGACCACCTTGAACGCCACGTCCTCCAGCCGGTAGCGGTCGAGCAGCAGGCGCCGCTCCTCGGGCAGGGTGCTGCGGTAGGAGGCGAAGGCCGCGCGGGCGGCGACCGTGTGCACGTCGTCGCCCGCCTGGCCGAGGCTCAACGTCAGCGGCGGCCGGTCGCGCAGCCGCCAGCGGCCGCGAT
>NZ_BANB01000703.1 GCF_000964365.1 Acidisphaera rubrifaciens HS-AP3
CAAGGGGTGGGGCCGGCGTCGGTGAACCTGCGTCTGACCGATGCCGGGCCGCTGGCGGTCACGACGCGCGACGGCGGCGCGCTCGCGCTTGGCGCCGGTCCTGTCTGGGTAGGACGGCTCCCGGCAACCGGGTTCGACCTGCTCGTCGGGATGGACCGCCTGCGCGCCCTGCATCTGTGGCTGTCGCACGCCGCCCGGGCGGTGTTCCTGGCGAGACTTTCTCACACGCGCTGAAACATACGCCCGCTTGCGTCGGCCGCGCCTTGGCGCCATTCCGGACTGCCAACAATGACCGACGATCTTTTTTGGGAGTGTCTCGAGGATGCGGAGTGTTCTCCTCGCATTGGTCTGCCTGCTCGGCCTGGGCGGCGGCATCGCGGTGGCGCAGCCCTATGCCCCACCGCCGCCGCCCCGCTTTGAGCCGCCGCCACCGCCGCCGCCGCCCGGCCGGATGATCTGGCGTCCCGGCCACTGGAACTGGAACGGCGTGCGCTACGTGTGGGTCCCCGGCCACTATATCGCGCGTCCGCCGGTCGCGAATCGCTGGGTACCGGGACACTGGGCGCGGGGTCCCTACGGTCAGTGGCACTGGGTGCCCGCGCACTGGATCTGACGGCCACACCGGGGCCGACAATTCGCCGTCAGCGCAGCTCGACGATCACGGGCACGTGGTCGGAGGGCTGCGCCTCGGCGCGTTCCGCCCGGTCGGGCGCGGCCGAGAGCAGCCGCTCGGCAAGGTCCGGCGCGAGCAGCGCATGGTCGATGCGCAGGCCGAGGTCGCGCTGCCAGGCGCCGCCCTGATAGTCCCAGAACGTGTAGACGGTGGCATCGGGATGCAGCGCCCGCACCGCGTCCGTCATCCCCGCATGGATCAGCCGTCGGAACCGCGCGCGACTGGGGCCGCGCACCAGCGCGTCGTCCGGGCCGAGCGCGCCGGGCGCGAAATCGGCGTCCGTCGGGCAGACATTGTAGTCGCCCAGCAGGGCGAGCGGCGTGTCCAGGTCCAGCAGCCGCCCGGCATGCGCGGCGAGGGCATCCATCCAGGCGAGCTTGTAGGCATAGCCGTCGTCACCGCCCGAGTTTCCGTTGGGCAAATAGAGGCCGCCCGCCACGAGTCCGCCGGCCTCGACCTCGACATAGCGTGCCTGCGCATCGCCCTCGGGCCGGCCGGGAAGTGCTTCCTCGCGGACCGTGAAAGGCACGCGCGCGAGGACGGCGACACCGTTATAGGCCTTCTGCCCCACGGCATGTGCCCGGTAGCCGAGATCGGCGAAGCCGGCGCCCGGGAAGGCATCGGTCTCGCACTTGATCTCCTGCAGGAACAGCAGGTCGGGCTGGTTGCGCGCCAGCCACCGGTGGACGTGTCCCGCGCGCTGGCGGATCGAATTGACGTTCCAGGTGGCGAGGCGCATCGGCGCCGGGCTAGTCGATCGCGAAGCTGGACCCGCAGCCGCAGGAGGCGGTGGCGTTGGGGTTGCGGATCGCGAAATGCGCGCCCATCAGCTTGTCCTGGTAGTCAAGCTCGGCGCCGCTGAGCAGATCGAGGCTGGCCGGGTCGACGACCACGCGGGCCGGACCCTGCTCGATCACCACGTCGTCCGGCTGCGCGGCGGCATCCAGCTCGAAGCGGTACTGGAACCCGCTGCACCCGCCGGCCAGCACCTGCACGCGCAGCGCGGGATGCGGCCCGGCCTGCGCGGCTTCGGCGGCGGCGATCTCGGCGATGCGGGCGGCGGCGCGGGGGCTGACGGCAAAGGACGTGCTCATGTCCCCAACATAGGCGGGACGGAGGCGGTTTTGAAGCGGCGCCCGAGGGGCGACCGGGCCGGTGGTCGACCGCGCACGCGGCGGCGCCGCCCG